>JAQSDS010000054.1 GCA_029946045.1 Rhodoferax sp. | reverse complement strand
TCACGCGACATGGAGCGCGAAGCCGACCGGATCGGCTTTGGCGTCATGACCCAGGCAGGATTTGAGGCCCAGGGGTTCGTGGGCATGTTTGACAAGCTGCAACAGGCTGCGCGCCTTAACGACAGCGGAGCCTACCCTTACCTGCGCAGCCATCCACTGACCACCGAGCGTATCGCCGACATGCAGTCGCGGCTGCCCCTGGGCGCGCCGCACGCTGTTACTGTGATCCCTGGCGTGACCCATGCGATGTTGACGGCACGGGCCCGGGTTCTGTCCAATCCGGGTGCCGATGCACAACGCGGTTGGCAATCACAGGCCGATGATGCGGGCCTGGCCAGCCAGGCCAGTGCGCAGCAGGCAGGCATCTTCTATGGTGCGGCCATGGCCGCCAGCCGCATGCGGGATGTGGTGCAGGCACGCAAACAGTTTGCGCGTTTGCGGCAAGTGCTCATGGACGACCCCGAGGCGTTACGGCAGGTGCGATGGCTCGGCGTCGAAATTGAACTGGCCGCGCGCGGCCCGGGGGGCGATGTCGGACTGGACCCCTCCCGACCCGTGACGGCCTTGCGCCGCCCGGACCTGGTGCTGCAGGCGCAAATCGGCATGCAGGGTGGCCAGGCGCCGCTGTTGGACCAAGTGGCGCAAAACCTGCAAAATTGGTTGGTCAGTCAGCCTCATGATGCCCTGGTTTGGCAGTCGCTGGCCAGCATCTATGCGGCGCAGAATCAGGGCTTGCGCGCCTTGGGTGCCGAGGCTGAGGCGCGGGTCGCCCAATTGGACTACGCGGGTGCTTTGGACCGGTTGAAAGCAGCGCAGGAGAGGCTGCGGGGCGCTGGGGCTTCAGCTTCCAGGGCGGACCATATCGATGCGTCCATCATTGACACCCGGCGCCGTCAGATCGAGGCTTTGCTGAAAGATCAGGCACAGGAGCCCTGAAGTCCTATTTCCGGCCGAACGCGGCATCAATGAGCAGTCCAAGCACCGAGTAAATCAGCGAGCCCCACAGTGCCGCATAGAAGTCGCGCACATAAAAACCATCCAGGATGCCTGCGGCCGACCAGAACATCAAGGCATTGATGACAAACAAAAATAGCCCCAGCGTGACCACGGTCACCGGCAGGGTTAACACAACCAGCACCGGGCGCAGCACCATGTTGAAGAGTCCGATGACCAAGGCAGCGATCAGCGCAGCACCCAAGCTGCTGACAACAACACCGCTGTAAAGGTAGGCCACACACAGCAGGGCGGCAGCACTGAGCAGCCATTTGAGGATAAGTTTCATGAGCCTGAGCTTAGCACCCTGGCTGGTGCGTGCGTGCGGAAGGGGTGCGATTCAAAGTGATGTGGGATAGATTCCGAGCCAAAGGCTGCATCACGGCGCTTTCCCAATCAGCCGAGCGATGCGCTTTGCTACGTGTCCCCCGTCCGCTGCGCGGACTCCTCCTCGACCTTCGAAAAACGCCTCACCCGACTGATTCCAGACGGCTGTAGGTCGACAAGTCCAGGCGTTCAGGTACGGGGATGGGGTCATGCGACCGGGCTTTGGGGGCAAAGGCGCGCGCAGACAGCCGCTCGACGCAAGGCACCCGCGATTTCGCATGTGATTTGCCCCCAAAACCGCATGCGCATGGCCCGGTCGCCGTGCCGGGTTGGGTGTAACGCCTACTTAGGATAAGTTGGGGTCAGCGCACGTCGCTTTGTGAGTGGTCTGACCCGCAATGTCTAGCGATGTCACCTCAGTTTGAATTGCACCCGTGCGGAAGTTATGATGCCCACCCCATGACAGGTATCCACATCACCGACATTGAGTCCGCCATCAACTACTGGCGCGCCAAATTGCCCAGCGTTGACGGCGCAGCCTTGCCGCCACCGACGCGGGCGCTGGCCGAGGTCTATGCCGTGATGGCCTTTGAGCGGCGTCACGACATTGACGAAGCGGTCCTGTCCGAGGCGGCCTGGCAGGCTTGGCTGAGCTGGTACCAGAGCACCCCCGACACGCCCTGCATTGCGATTTGTTCCACCAGTCAGGGCGACGAGGTCTGCAAGGGCTGCGGCCGAACCTTTGCCGAGGTGCAGTACTGGACCGAGATGCAGCCAGTGCAAAAACGCGCCACCTGGCGCCGCATCACCCAGGAAGGCAGCTCGTGGCGCTTTAACAAATACGCCGAACGGGCCGCTGAAAAGAAAGTGGTGGGCTGACTCGCAAGGTCGCCCCTGATCAGTTGGGGTCAGAGCACGTCGCTGTGCGAGTGGTCTGACCCGCAAGGTTTCAAGTTAGTTGGGGTCAGAGCACGTCGCTTTGCGAGTGGTCTGACCCACAAGGTTTCAGGTTAGTTGGGGTCAGAGTACGCCGCTGCGCGAGTGGTCTGACCCGCAAGGTTTCAAGTTAGAGAGAAATGCCGCCCGAAACTTCGATCACTTCGCCATTGATGTAAGTGGCTTCGTCGCTGGCCAGGAAGGCGTAGACGTTGGCAATTTCTTCAGGCTTGCCCAGGCGGCGCAGTGCGACCTTGGCGCTCAGGTCAGCCAGCACTTTTTCGGGCATGGCGGCCACCATCGGGGTGGTGATGAAACCAGGGGCGACCGCGTTGGTGCGCACGCCCTTGGGACCGAGTTCGCGGCTCCAGGTCTTGGTAAAGCCGATCACGCCGAACTTGGTGGCGGCGTAGTTGGTTTGACCAAAGTTACCATACAGGCCGACCACTGAACTGGCGTTCAGGATCACGCCGCTGCCCTGGGCCACCATACCGTCGGCCACGGCTTGGGAGCAGTGGAACACGCCGCGCAGGTTGACGTCGATGACCTTGTCGAATTGTTCGGCGGTCATTTTTTGCAGGCGCGCATCCTGGGTGATGCCGGCGTTGTTGACCAGCACGTCGATGCGGCCGAATTTGGCCTTGACCTGGGCCACCACGTCATCGACCATGGCACGCTGGGTCACGTCCATGACAAAACCTTCTGCGGTGGCGCCCAGCGCCCGGCATTGTGCAAGCGCTTCATCCACACCAGCCTGCTTGACATCACAAATAATGACGATGGCGCCTTCCTGGGCGAATTTGAGCGCAGTGGCCAGGCCAATGCCTTGAGCTGCGCCGGTGATGATGGAAACTTTGTTGGAAAGACGTGCAGACATGATGATTTAGGTGAGTAGTGAAAGAAACATGTCAATAATATCGACGTGACATTTCACGAACTTGACGCCTGTCAACTACTTCCAGATTAGCGGCTCAATATCGACGTTGTGGCTGCCATCACCCAGCGTCAGCATGCCTTCCTGGATGGTGGCCTGCAGCGCCATGTTGCGTTGCGCCATGGGGATCAGCGCTTGTGCCGCTGCAGTGGGAATGCGCCAGACGCGTAGGTTTTTGGGGCGCACGAGCTTGCTTTCCATGCCGCGCCACCAAATATCGGCCGCCTGGCTGAAACAGTACAGCACCACGGCATCGGCCTTGCCACAGGCTTTCAGCAGTGGCTTGTCCTCGGGTTGACCAACTTCGATCCACAGGCGCGTCTGGCCAGTGAAGTCGCGTAGCCAGACATCAGGTTCGTTGGGGTCGCTCAGGCCGGCGCCAAAGGCCAGTGTGCCGTCGCCAGCACAGACGCTTTGCAACTGGTGTGCTTGCAGGGCCAGCGCGCACAGTCGCACCATCATGCGTTCGTCGGTTTCGCTGGGGTGGCGCGCCAGCGTCAGCGCGTGATCGGCGTAGTAGCCGTGGTCAATGTCTGCAATTTGCAGGCTGGCCTTGAAGATGGTGGATTTGATGGCCATGAAAAGGTGTTTACACCCGGCGCGCCAGCTCGGCTGCCTTGCCCACGTAACTGGCAGGCGTCATGGCCAGCAGCCGCTCTTTTTCGGCCTCGGGCAGCGCCAGGCCGGCAATGAAGCCCTGCATCAGCTCGCGCGTCATGGCCTCGCCACGGGTGAATTTCTTGAGCTGCTCATAGGGTTGCGGCAGGCCATGGCGACGCATCACAGTTTGAATCGGTTCGGCCATGACTTCCCAGGAGCTGTCGAGGTCGGCGGCAATGGCGGCCTCGTTGATCTCGAGTTTGCCCAGGCCCGTGGCCAGTGATTGGTAGGCCAGCACGGCGTAACCCAGCGCCACACCCATGTTGCGCAGCACAGTGCTGTCGGTCAGGTCGCGCTGCCAACGGCTGATAGGCAACTTGTCGCTCATGTGGCGCAGCAGCGCGTTGGCCAGGCCCAGGTTGCCTTCGGCGTTTTCAAAGTCGATCGGATTGACCTTGTGCGGCATGGTGCTGGAACCTACCTCGCCGTCGCGCAATTTTTGCTTGAAGTAGCCCAAAGACACGTAGCCCCAGACGTCACGCGACCAGTCGATCAGGATGGTGTTGGCGCGCGCCACCGCGTCAAACAGCTCGGCCATGTAGTCGTGCGGCTCGATCTGGATGCTATAGGGCTGAAACGTCAGGCCCAGGCCCAGTGGTTCGGGGTTTTCAATGACCCGGCGGCTGAAGGCCTCCCAGTCAAAATCGGGCCAGGCCGACAGGTGGGCGTTGAAGTTGCCCACCGCTCCGTTCATTTTTCCCATCAGTTTGACGCTGGCAATTTTTTCGCGTGCCGCCACCAGGCGCACCACCACGTTGGCGATTTCCTTGCCCACGGTGGTCGGGCTGGCGGTTTGGCCGTGGGTGCGGCTCAGCATGGACACCTCGGCAAAGGCATGTGCCATCTGGCGCAGTTTGTCGATGATGTCATCAAGCCGGGGCAGCAGCACCTGCTCGCGGCCGCTTTTGAGCTGCAGCGCATGGCTGGTGTTGTTGATGTCTTCGCTGGTGCAGCCAAAGTGGACAAATTCCTGCGCGGCCACCAGCTCAGTTCGACCCTCAAATTTGGACTTGATCCAGTATTCAACCGCCTTGACGTCGTGGTTGGTGACTTTTTCGATGGTCTTGATGGCGTTGCCGTCGATTTCCGAGAAATTCTTGACCAGGCCCAGCAGATAGGTACGTGCGCCTGGAGATAAAGTCTTGAACTCCTTGAAGCCGCAGTCACTCAAGGCAATAAACCAGGCGACTTCAACTTGCACCCGTCGGTGCATGTAGCCCTGTTCGCTCATGGCGGGGCGTAATTTGGCGAGTTTGGCAGCGTAGCGGCCGTCCAGTGGAGAAAGGGCGGAGATGGCAGAAGTAGTCATGCGTGGGATTGTAGAAGGATCAAATAGAGCCAAAGGCCAGCGGGTGCGATTCAAAGTGGTGTGGGAGAGATTCCAGGGCAAAGGCTGCATCAAGGTGTTTTCCCAATCAGTCAGGCGATGCGCTTTGCTGCGTGTCCCCCGTCCGCTGCGCGGTCTCCGCCTTTACCTTCGCAAATCGCATCGCCCGACTGATTCCATGCGGCTGTAGGTAGACCATTCCAGGCGCTCAGGTACGGGGATTGGGTCATACTTTTAGAGGCGTGACATCATTTTGAATTGCACCCCAGACAAGCACCAGCTCGGTGGCGCTATGGGTCGCAAGGCCGGCGGTGGGATAAGGGCAAGGGCTTCTGTTGTGCGCCGTGCCTGTCAGCATGCGCTGTATAGAATGCAAGCATCAAAATATATTGCACCTCTGTCACATGCCCATGAAATTGATCGGTTCCAACACCAGCCCCTATGTGCGCAAAGTACGCGTCGTCATGGCCGAAAAAAAGCTCGACTACGATTACCTGCTGGAAGACGTCTGGTCTGCCAATACCCATATTGCCGAGTTGAGCCCGTTGGGCAAGGTACCTTGTCTGGTTATGGAAGCAGGTGATGTGATTTACGATTCACGGGTCATTGTGGAGTACCTCGACACCCTGTCGCCGGTCGGCAAGCTCATTCCAGCGGTAGGTCGGGAGCGTGCCGAGGTTAAAACCTGGGAAGCCCTCGCCGATGGCATCCTGGATGCGGCTATTTTGGCGCGACTGGAGGCGACTTGGGGCGGGCGCGCCGATGCCCAGCGCAGTTCAGCCTGGATCGACAGGCAGCTTGGCAAGGTAGCGTCGGCCTTGCTGGCGGCCAGCAAGAATTTGGGCGACAAGCCCTTTTGCATGGGCGTGCATCTGAGCCTGGCCGATGTCGCTGTCGGCGTGGCCCTGGGCTACCTGGACTTTCGTTTTCCGCAACTGTCGTGGCGTGAACAGTACCCCAACCTGGTCAAGCTGCAAGACAAACTCATGCTGCGTGCCAGTTTCATGGACACCCAACCCGTCTGATCCCTTGTCCTGGCCAGCCTGGCCACATGCTTGTAGGTTTGGACACATGGTTTACATCGACTTACATTTTTTCCGACCAAACCTGCGCCTGCTGGCGTTAAAGTTTGCGCACCATGGCAACACGCTTCAAACCCCATTTCAAGACGGCCTACCAGTGTCGGGCCTGCGGTTCAACCTGTTACCAACCGGTGATTGATCGTGCCCCCAGCGGCGCCTTGCTGCCCAATGGGCAATACCGCTGCACCGGGTGCCGTGCCGTGTTTACCGATCTGCAGTCATGGTGGGCGCCGCGCCCAGGCTTGGGGCTTCAGTCCCTGTCCATGCGTTCCTAGCGCGGTGGTTCGCGCCAGCGGCTCGCGTGCAGCAATGCCTGCTAGCATGCGGGTCATGTCTGACACCTCCAGCTTTCCTGATTTGACAGCCAAGCTCTGCCACCCGCGTGCGTTGGCGGCGTGCGTGGCCACGCTGCCGCGTCCGCTGGTGTTCACCAATGGCGTCTTTGACGTGTTGCACCGCGGTCATGTGATGTATCTGGCGCAAGCTCGCGCACTGGGCGCCAGCCTGCTGGTGGCGCTGAACACCGACGCCTCGGCGCGGCGGCTTGGCAAAGGCCCGGACCGGCCACTGAACAATGAAATGGACCGTGCCTGCGTCATGGCGGCCCTGGCCAGCAGCAGCCTGGTGACCTGGTTTGACGAAGACACGCCGCTGGAATTGATCGCCATGGTGCGCCCTGATATTCTGGTCAAGGGCGGTGACTACGACATGGCCCGGCTGCCGGAATCGGCATTGGTGCAGTCCTGGGGCGGTCGAGCGCTGGCCTTGCCGTTCGTGGCGGGTTACTCGACCACCGCGCTGGTGAAGAAGATCAGAGCCACCTGAAAAATTCGCCGCAGCGTTGCTTTTGCGGCAAACCTATTGACGGTCGCTGCGGAACTGGTCGTGGCAGCTTTTGCAGTCCTTTTGCACTGCCTCCACGCTGGCCCGGATAGCGGGCAAGTCGGCGCTACCCGACACCGCTACCAGCTTGTTCACGTTGGCCAAGAAGTTGTCCTGGGCCTGTTTGAATTCACCCGCCTGGCTCCAGACCTCGGCCTTGGCACGGGTTGGCGGGTAATTGCCGTCGGCGGTGAAATAAACCCAGGGTTGTTTCGAGAGCTCTTGCAGTGCCAGCGCGTTGGCCATGAAGTCAGCCTTGAGGTAGTCCTGCCGCTCACGCGCGACCAGCCCCATGGGTTCGAGTGCCTTGGTGAACTTTTTGAAAA
>JAQSDS010000053.1 GCA_029946045.1 Rhodoferax sp. | reverse complement strand
AAATTACTGCATGCGCCCGGATTGTTTTTCAGCCCGACCCGCAACCAGGCCGACAACGCCCGCGAAGTTCGCCATATTTCGGCCTGGGCAGCCGCGCTGGACAAAAAAGCCTGAGCACACACCATGGCAACCGCTAAGTTTGAAACTCCCAAGCTCAAGAGCTACCCCGTGATTCCCCTGGTGCAAGTCGGGGCCATGTCGCACATCAAGTCGTTCCCGGCCTCGGGCCCGATCCAGAAGGCCTTGGGCTTTCCTGAGGAACTTGCTGAGGACTGGCAGGAAAAAGCCATCGCCAAAATGGGCGAGATGCTGGGCAAATACCGCTCGCTGCAGGTCTACATGGACGCCTGTGTGCATTGCGGTGCCTGCTCCGATAAATGCCATTATTTCCTGGGTTCGGGTGACCCCAAGAACATGCCGGTGGCACGCCAGGACCTGATGCGCAAGGTGTATCGCCGCTACTTCACCTTTGCTGGCAAACATTTCCCCAAACTGGTGGGCGCGGTCGACCTGACACGCGAAGTGCTCGACGAGTGGTACAGCTATTTCAACCAGTGCTCCGAGTGCCGCCGCTGCTCGGTGTTTTGTCCTTACGGCATCGACACCGCCGAGGTCACCATGGCCGCGCGCGAGATCATGGACTCGATCGGCCTGGGCCAAAAGTATTCCAACGAGATCATTGGCAAGGTGCACCGCATCGGCAACAACCTGGGTCTGCCCGGCCCGGCGCTGATCAACACGCTCGAAGGCCTGGAAGAAGACACCAAAGACGAGACCGGTCTGGACATCAAATTCCCTATCGACGTCAAGGGTGCCGAGGTGCTGCTGATCACGCCGTCAGCCGACTTTTTCTCGGAACCGCATGTGGAGAGCCTGATCGGTTATGCCAAGGTGTTTCATGCTGCCGGCATCAGCTGGACGCTGAGTTCCCACGCCTCGGAAGCCGGTAACTTCGGCATGTTCATTGGCAACTACGAGCAAATGCGCAACATCTCGATGCGCGTCAAGGAAGCTGCGCTCGAGCTGGGTGTGAAACGCATCGTGGTGGGTGAATGTGGCCATGCCTGGCGCGTGGCTTATAGCTTCTGGAACACCTTGATTGGCCCGTTCGACTACCTGGACCAGCGCTACCCGGTGCCGCAGCACATCTGCGAGTTCACCGACGACCTGATCCAGCGCGGCGCCCTGCAGTTTGACAAAGAGGCCAACGACCACCGCATCATCACTTTCCATGATTCGTGCAACGTGGCGCGTGGCTCACGCATGGGCAGCATGGCAGGGGGGCAGTTTGTTATTCCCCGGCGCATCATCACGTCGGTGGCCAACCATTTTTACGACATGTCACCCGAGACCATCCATGAAAGCACTTTTTGCTGTGGCGGCGGTGGCGGTCTGCTGACCGACGACCTGATGGAACTCCGCGTCAAGGGCGCTTTGCCGCGCATGGAAGCGCTCAAGCAGGTGGTGGACGAGCATCAGGTCAATTTCATGGCCACCATCTGCGCTATTTGCAAAGCCCAATTTACCAAGGTCCTGCCGTATTACGGTTTCAACATGAGCATGGTGGGCGGTGTTCACCAGCTGGTCAGCAAGGCGATCCGCCTGGGCGACAAATAGCACGACCTTCCTACTTCCAAGCATAAAACCAGGAGACTCCGACATGTCTGCGACCCCCGAAACCATTGAAGTCAAACCCTTGAACTTTCGCCGCTACAAAGACGGCGACACCAAGGTCAAGACCTGGCAGGCCAAGATTTTTGACGCCGGTCATTCGCACAAATGCCCGACCTACATCCAGAGCACACCGCCCTGCCAGGGCAGCTGCCCGGCTGGGGAAGACATTCGCGGCTACCTCAACATCGTGCGCGGCATCGAGAAGCCGCCAGCCGGCATGGTCTGGCAGGAATACGCGTTTCGCCGCCTGACCGAAGCCAACCCGTTTCCCTCGGTGATGGGGCGGGTGTGCCCGGCGCCCTGCGAGTCAGGTTGCAACCGCAACCAGCTCGAAGATTTTGTCGGCATCAACTCGGTCGAGCATTTTCTGGGCGACTACGCCATCAAGAACAAGCTGGCCTACAACAAGCCGGCGCAACTGACCGGCAAGACCGTTGCTGTGATTGGTGGCGGCCCGGCCGGCATGTCAACGGCCTACCAGCTCGCGCTGAAAGGCCATTCGGTCACCATCTTTGACGAGCGCGCCGAGCTTGGCGGCATGATGCGCTACGGCATCCCGGGTTTCCGTACACCGCGTGATGTGCTCGACGCCGAGATCCAGCGCATCCTTGACCTGGGGGTCAACGTGCGCATGAATTGCCGCATTGGCACCGACATCACCATGGCGCAGATCCGCGAGCAGTTCAGTGCCGTCTTTCTGGGCCTGGGCGCCCAAGCGGGCCGGGCCTTGCCGGTGGAAGGGGCCGATGCACCCAACTGCGTCACCGCCACCTCGTTCCTGAAGGCGTTCAATGACGGCCGCCTGCGCCATGTGGGCAAGCGCGTGGTCGTGATTGGCGGCGGCGACACCTCGATTGACGTGGCCACGGTGGCGCGCCGCTTGGGGCACATCGAAAAAACCCACGAGTCGGACCGCCCCGAGCACGCCATCGCCGGCCATGTGGCCCACGACGTGGCCGCCGCGTCGGTGCGTCAGGGCGCAGAGGTCACGCTGACCACCATTTTTGACATCGAAAAAATGCAGGCCTCCAAACACGAGGTCGAGCACGCCTTGTCCGAGGGCATCACCATTCGTGGTGGCATGGCACCGGTGGCCGTGATCCTTGGCGAAGATGGCCGTGCCGTGGCCTTGCGCATCATGCGCTGCGAGGCCAAGATGGTCGGTGGTCGTCTGGAAATCAAGAACATCGAAGGCACCGAAGAAGACATCCCCGCCGATCTGATCGTGTCGGCCATCGGTCAGGCGGTCGACTTCACTGGTCTGGAAGAATTCAATAACGGCAAGGGCGCCATCAACTCCGACAAAAATTACCAAGTGGCGGGCCAGCCCGGCTTCTTTGTTGGCGGTGACGTGGTGCGTCCGCACCTGTTGACCACGGCCATTGGCCACGGTGCCATTGCCGCCGACGGCATTGACCGTTTCCTGCAAAACGAGGCCATGGAAAAGCGCCCCAAGATCGACGTCCACACCTTTGACTTGACGCGCAAGATGATCGAAAAGGGCTTGACCCTGACCGAAGTCCACGAACCCACCCGTGGCACCGACAAGAGCACGGCGGCCATTCATAATTTTGACAACCGCTCGGACCGTTATGTGATCTCGCACAAGGAATTGTTCCTCGGCCACTTCGGCTTTGCGCCGCGCAACAAGCGGGGTATCGTGTCGCTGACCGCCGAACAAGCGCTGGACAACTTCGAGGAACGGCTGCAGCCCCTGCTGGAAGCGCAGGCGGTGACCGAAGCCAAGCGCTGCATGAGCTGCGGCCAGTGTTTTGAGTGCGACAACTGCGTGGTGTATTGCCCGCAGGTGGCGGTGTTCAAGGTGCCTAAGGCCAAGTCCACCATCGGTCGCTATGTGGACACCGACTACAGCAAATGCATTGGCTGCCACATTTGTGCCGACGTTTGTCCCACCGGCTACATCCAGATGGGCTTGGGAGAATGATGGTTCCCCCCTGTGTCGCCTTCGGCGCCTCCCCCCGCGGGGGGGCGACACCAGCGGCCCGGCAAAGCCGGTTCCGCGGTGTCCCGCGTTTCCATGGTCTTATGCGACTGTTGGCGCTGGTGCTGGCTTTGTTGATGGCCGCTTTTTTGCCGGCTGCGGCACAAACCGTGGCCGGCGCCAGTCAAGGGCTGCAGCCGTTGGTGACCAAGGCGCGCGGAGGTCAGTGTGTGGATGACCCGGTCTTCATGCGCCGCAACCACATGGCGCTGCTCAAGCACCAGCGTGACGACACCGTGCATGGCGGCGTGCGCAGCGGCAAGTATTCGCTCAAAGCCTGCGTGGCCTGCCACGCCAGCGAGGCCAGCCAAAGCGTCAGCGCCGAGGCCGGAGACTTTTGCCAGAGCTGCCATCGCTTTGCCGCCGTCAAGATTGATTGCTTTGGCTGCCACGCCAGCAAGCCACCCAGCGCAAGCGCGCAAGCTTCACTGGCACAGCCCCAGGTCAAACCATGAACAACGATCTCCCCAAGCCGCGCACCGAGCCGGTCGAAAAGACACCCAGCCGTCGGGGCTTTTTGGGTGTGGCTGCCGCAGGCATGGCCGGCATCTTGCTGGCGCCGGGTGTGCGTCTGATCGAAATTGCCCAAGCTGCGCCTGCACCTGGCGGCGCCAGCAGCAAAGTGCGCTGGGGCATGCTGATCGACAGCGGCAAGTGCGCCAGTGGCTGTACCGACTGCGTCACGGCCTGCAACACCGAGAACGGCCTCTCGGGCGGCACGCTGCCGACCGATTCGCAGTGGATCCGCAAGATCGAAATCAAGGAACTGCGCAGTGGCAAGACCCATTCGTTGCCCATGATGTGCCAGCACTGCGCCGAGCCGCCTTGTGTCGATGTTTGCCCCACTGGTGCCTCGTTCAAGCGCGCCGACGGCATTGTGCTGGTTGACAAGCACATTTGCATCGGTTGCCGCTATTGCGTGATGGCCTGCCCTTACAAGGCGCGCTCGTTTGTGCATGAACCGCTCAGTAACCAAAAGACCGATGTGCCACGCGGCATGGGCACGGTCGAAGGCTGCACCATGTGTGTGCACAAGGTTGACAAAGGGGAGTCTCCGGCCTGTGTCACGGCCTGCTCCGATGCCGGTCACGGCGCCATTCTGTTTGGTGACCTGAACAACCCTGAGAGCGAGATCTCCAAGCGGGTGGCCAGCTACCCGTCGCGCCAGATTCGCGAAGACCTGAACCTGAACACCGGCGTGCGCTACAGCGGCATCTGAAGAAAGACACCTGGCCATGAAACTAGCTTTGCGCCCCCTGAAAGACACCCCCCCAGGCTTTTACCTGTTGCTGGGCGCTTTTGCCGTGCTGCTGGCACTGGGCCTGGGTGCCGTGGTCTACATCGAACATGGCGGGCACATCGTGACCGGCATGAATAACCAGATCGTCTGGGGCCTGCCGCATGTGTTTGCGGTGTTTCTGGTGGTGGCGGCATCGGGTGCGCTCAACATTGCCTCGATGTCGTCGGTTTTTGGCAAGTCCGAATTCAAGCCGCTGGCGCCGCTGTCGGCGCTCTTGGCTATTGCGCTGCTGATCGGCGGCCTGATGGTGCTGATGCTCGACCTGGGCCGCCCGGACCGCCTGATCGTGGCCATGACGCACTTCAATTTCAAGTCGATCTTTGCCATGAATATCTTTTTGTACTCGGGCTTTGTCGGCTTTGTCGTGGCCTACCTGTGGACCATGATGGAGCGGCGCATGAACCGCTACACGCCGCTGGCCGGTTTCATGGCTTTTATCTGGCGCCTGGCGCTGACCACCGGCACCGGTTCCATTTTTGGCTTTCTGGTGGCACGCCAGGCCTACGACTCAGCGCTGCTGGCACCGCTGTTCATTGCCCTGTCGCTGAGCTACGGTCTGGCGGTGTTCATCTGGGTGCTGATGCTGGCCAGTCAGGGCAGCGCACGGCCTTTGGGTGACGTGCTGATGGCGCGTCTGGCACGCTTGCAGGTCATTTTTATTGCCGCCGGGTTTTACTTTGTGCTGGTTTACCACCTGACCAATATGTATTTCACCAAGCACCATGATGTCGAGCGTTTCATTTTGCTCGACGGCGGCATCTACACCGCCGTGTTCTGGCTCGGTCAAATTCTGTTGGGCACAGTGCTGCCGCTGGTCTTGTTGTTGGCACCCGGCATCGGCGCCATGCGCCGTCGTATGGCGGCCAGCGCCGGGCTGGTGATTTTGGGCGGTTTTGCCCAGATGTATGTCACCATCATCGGCGGTCAGGCCTTTGGCTTGGTGCTGTTTCCAGGTTACCAGGTGCATAGCAGCTTTTTTGATGGTGTCACCGCCAGCTACAGCCCCAGCTTGCCAGAACTCTTGCTCGGTTTGGGTGGCGTGGCGGTGGTGGGCCTGATCGTCATGCTGGCGCTCAAGGTGATGGGCTTTTTGCCCGAGCGCATGGATGATGCCGCGCTGGAGATGGCACCCCAGCAGCCCAACCCGGCTGCTGTCTGAGCTTGATTGACCATGGCCCGTTTTCTGGTTTCTGCAGCGCACAAGTCATCGGGTAAAACCACGGTCAGCATTGGCCTGTGCGCGGCCCTGACGGACCGCGGGCTGACCGTTCAGGCCTTTAAAAAAGGGCCGGACTACATTGACCCGATGTGGCTCGGGCAAGCCAGCGGCAGGCCTTGCTTCAACCTCGATCCGTACCTGATGACGGCGGAGCAGATCAGCGCCAGCTTCGCCCGTTTTTCTGCACAGGCCGACATCAGCCTGGTGGAAGGCAACAAGGGCCTGTACGACGGTCTGGCACTGGACGGCAGCAACAGCAACGCGGCGCTGGCGCAACTGCTGGACTTGCCTGTGGTGCTGGTGCTGGATGCACGCGGCATGACGCGTGGCATTGCGCCTTTGATTCTGGGTTACCAGGCTTTTGATGCGCGCATCCGTATTGCCGGTGTCATCTTGAACCAGCTCGGTGGCAGCCGCCACGAGGCCAAGCTGCGCGCCGTGATCGAGCATTACACCCAGGTCACCGTGCTGGGTGCCATTGGCCACGACCCGCAACTGGCGCTGGTCGAACGCCATCTGGGCCTCATGCCAAACCAGGAATGTGACGACGCCGCCAGGCATGTGCACACCATCGGACAGCGCATGGCCGAACAGGTCGACCTGGACAAAATCATTGCGCTGGCGCATAGCGCACCGGCCTTGCCTGAACTGCCAGTCAGCACGCCAGTGCGTACAGATGCCGTCTCTGCTGAAGCCGTGGCCGCCGCAGCGCTACCTGCCAGCCCGACCCTGCGCCTGGGCATCATGCGCGACAAGGCCTTTGGTTTTTACTACCCTGACGACCTGTTGGCGCTGCAAGCCGCCGGTGCCGAACTGGTGCCGGTAAATGCCTTGCAGGACAGTGCCTTGCCAGCCGTGGACGGTTTGTTTATTGGTGGTGGTTTCCCCGAAGTCTTCATGCCCGAGTTGCAGGCCAATGCAGCCCTGCGCAGCAACATCCGCAGCGCCATCGAGGCTGGTCTGCCGGTTTACGCTGAATGTGGTGGCCTGATGTACCTGGCCCGCACGCTGCGTTGGAAAGACCAAGAGGTGGACATGGTGGGCGCACTGCCGGTCGATGTGCTGATGCACGAGCGCCCGGTGGGCCGGGGCTATGTCAGCTTGCAAACCACCGCCGATGCACCGTGGTCGAGCGCAACCGGTTCAGCAGGGCAGACCCTGCGTGGCCACGAATTTCATTATTCCAGCCTTGAAAATGTGGCGCCGGAGCTCACATTTGCTTATAAGGTGTTGCGCGGTCATGGCATTGACGGCGCGCGTGATGGTGTGGTGTATCGCA
>JAQSDS010000052.1 GCA_029946045.1 Rhodoferax sp. | reverse complement strand
AAGCTGCTGCTAAACCAGCTGCAAAAGCTGCTGCCAAGCCAGCTGCAAAAGCTGCTGCCAAGCCAGCTGCAAAAGCTGCTGCTAAACCAGCCGCAAAAGCTGCTGCTAAGCCCGTGGCGGTCAAAAAGGCCGCTTTGCCGAAAAAGGCAACGCCAGCTAAAAAGCCTGCCAAAGCACCTGCAGCACCTGCGGCTCAGACCAAGCTCAACCCCAAGGCAGCCTGGCCCTTTCCCTCCGGATCAAAACCCTGATCGATCAGACGATCAAACGTATCAGCCCGTTGCCAAACACCTGCAGCGGGCTTTTATATTAGGGGTAAAAAGCCAGCAAACGGTAGCCTAGCGCACGCACGCCTGAGGCCTCTGCGCTGACACGCAAGTAGACCGAAGCAGACCAGACGGCACCCGCCGCCACCGAGCCCTGCTTGTTAGCACCCAAGTCGACAGAAGTAAAAACCCGGCGCAACACTGGCCGATCGGCCATATCAGTCATCGTTAATTCAATAGCTGGCAAAGCCAACTCAAAGCGTGCCTTATTTTTAACGACAAATCGCAATTCAAAGGTTTCTCGACCTAACTGGTGAAATTCAGCTGAGTCAATCACCAAGTCTTCGATCCGCTGCACAGGGGCAATGTGACAGTCAAGAACATCACAGACAGCCTGCAATGCAGGCTTTAGTTCAGGTGCAAAAGCTGCTAATTGATCACGTTCCCGGTACAAGACCTGGAGCAACAAGCAAAACAGCAGCACTGCGCCCAATCCCCACCACAAAAAAGACCTGCTTCTTCTGGGTTCGTCTGTCGAACCATCGAGCGCCCGCATGAATGAAACGGGCGTCTCCGTTGGCAACGGCACAGGCTGTGCCGATTCTTCGACCTCTGTCTCAGAATCAGATGAAGGTTTGATGAGTAGCGCTGCCGAAGCCCAAGGCGGCTCATCAGGCGCATCCGGCATCAAGGGATGCGCTTGAACCTGATCATCTTCAGGCACGCGGGGATCTGCTACCGATGGCTCGATCTCGGCATCGACCAGTTGCACTGAAGCATCAAAAACTTCAGCGCAATGCCCGCAACGTACCCAGCCATCCGAAACTCGCAACTGGTCAGGCACGACCCGATAAGAAGTCTGGCATGCAGGGCAACGGGCTATCAAGTTCATAAAATTTGAAACCTCCTGGCCATGCCATAAAAAACGCTTACCTTGTTGCCGTCATCAAGATCCAGCCGTCTTCAGAATCAGCAACGTGAAGTGCACAATACGGCGCATAGGCCGCCTTGAGTTCTTCGGCCTGGCGCGCCAGAATGCCAGCCAATACCAGGTTGCCGCCATGGGCCACGCGTGACCACAACAGAGGTGCCAACACCTTCAAGGGTGTCGCCAGAATATTGGCCAGCACGGTCTGATAAACACCGCTGACGATCTCAGGCAAACCCGCATGCAAGGCGACATGATTGGCTTGCGCATTCAGCACCGTGGACTCCACCGCTGCCGGATCAATATCGACCGCATCAATGTCGGTCGCTCCAAATTTGGCTGCCCCTATGGCCAAAATGCCAGAACCACAGCCGTAGTCCAACACCCGGCTCATGGCGGATTCACCACCATGGCCCGCAATCCAACGCAGGCACATCCGCGTGGTGGGATGGGTGCCGGTGCCAAAGGCCAAACCCGGATCGAGGCGAATCACAATGCGCGCCTCTTCAGGAGGCTCATGCCAGGTGGGAACAATCCAGAATTCAGGTGTGATGTCCACCGGCGTGAACTGCGACTGCGTCAACCGCACCCAGTCCTGCTCCGGCACGTGCTGAATCCCAAGAACCGCACAGCCGTCAAAGAAGTCCTGCACCTGCAGCAGTTCCAGCGTGGCTTGGGCCTGTTCACGGGTTCCAAACAAGGCCAACACGCGGGAGCGCTGCCAGCCCTCTTTCGGTGGCGGCAACCCCGGCTCACCAAACAGCGCCTGCTCGGCATCGGTTTGAGCATCGGCATCTTCCACGCTGACACTCAGTGCATCCAATGCGTCCAGTGCGTCACTCACGCTTTCGACCCGGTGTTCCGGGCACATCAATCGCAGTTCAAACATGGCACGTACCCATCACCGGTTGTGATTGGCAAGCCAAGCTTCAAGGTAATGGATGTTGGTGCCGCCCTCCATGAACTTGGCGTCGACCATCAACTCACGATGTAAGGCTATGTTGGTGTTGATTCCCTCCACAACCGTTTCACCCAAAGCAGTGCGCATGCGCGCCAAGGCCTGCTCCCGGGTATCACCGTGAACAATGATCTTGCCGATCATCGAGTCGTAGTTGGGCGGTACGAAATAATTGGTGTAGACATGCGAATCGACCCGCACGCCAGGCCCTCCCGGGGGATGCCACATGGTGATGCGCCCCGGAGAAGGAATGCACTTGTATGCATCTTCTGCGTTCAGACGACACTCAATGGCGTGACCGCGAATCTGAATCTGGCGCTGGGTGAATGGCAATTTTTCACCAGCCGCCACCATGATCTGGGTCTTGACGATGTCAATACCTGTGGTCATCTCGGTCACCGGGTGCTCAACCTGGACGCGCGTATTCATCTCAATGAAGTAAAACTCACCGTCCTCAAACAAAAATTCAAAAGTACCCGCACCTCTGTAGCCAATTTTCTTGCATGCCGCCACACAACGCTCACCCACGCGCTCAATCAGTTTGCGGGAAATACCAGGCGCCGGGGCTTCCTCGATGACCTTTTGATGGCGCCGTTGCATCGAGCAATCGCGCTCTCCGAGATAAACCGCGTTCTTGTACTTGTCGGCGAGGATCTGAATCTCGACATGACGCGGATTCTGCAAATACTTTTCCATGTAGACGGCGGGGTTACCAAAAGCAGCACCTGCCTCACTTTTGGTCATGGCCACCGCATTGATCAGTGCGGCTTCGGTGTGTACCACCCGCATGCCGCGTCCACCGCCCCCGCCTGCAGCCTTGATGATGACCGGATAGCCCACCATTTTTGCAATGCGCTTGATCTGCACCGGATCGTCAGGCAGTTCACCTTCGGAGCCAGGCACGCAGGGCACGCCCGCCTTGATCATGGCTTGCTTGGCTGACACCTTGTCCCCCATGATACGGATCGACTCCGGCGTGGGTCCAATAAACTGGAAGCCACTGCGCTCTACCCGTTCAGCAAAATCGGCGTTTTCGCTCAAAAACCCATAGCCAGGATGGATAGCTTCTGCATCGGTGACCTCAGCCGCCGAAATGATGGCCGGCATGTTGAGGTAACTCAGGGCAGACGATGCGGGACCGATACACACCGCCTCCTCCGCCAGTTTGACGTACTTGGCCTCGCGATCAGCCTCGGAGTACACCATGACGGCCTTGACACCCAGCTCTCGACAGGCGCGCTGGATCCGCAAGGCGATTTCGCCCCGATTGGCAACCAGAATTTTTTTAAACATGAAGGGCGCCTGACCTTAATCGATGATGAAGAGCGGTTGACCGTATTCGACCGCTTGACCGTTATCAGACAGAATACGACGCACTGTGCCACTCTTGTCCGATTCGATTTCATTGAGGATTTTCATCGCCTCGATGATGCACAGGGTCTGACCTTCTTTGACAACATCACCCAACTCGACAAATGATTTCGCACCAGGAGAGGCCGAAAGGTAAAAAGTGCCGACCATAGGCGACTTGACAGTGTGACCTGTTTCAACCGGTGCAGCCACCACAACAGCTTCCGGTGCAGCGACTGGCGCCAAAGGGGCCTGACTGACGGGCTGACTGATGGGCGCAAAGTGTTGAACCACGGTGCCACCGCCCTTGACAATGCGAATTTTTCCTTCGGCCTCGGTGATTTCAAGCTCGGAAACGTTTGATTCCGACACCAAGTCGATTAATGTTTTGAGTTTTCTGAGGTCCATGGGGTCTCCAACGAAAATAAGTAACAGCCAACAGAAATTTACTTAATTTTGTACGAAATTGCAATTAATTTTCAACAAAACAAGCTAACTGGGCTTTATTTTACATTTTCTTTGCGCAGCCAATTAAACCGGCAACTGCTCCCAGCGACGCAAATCCTCACTCGTCAGCTTGCCCATTTTACGATGCAGAACATCACCCTTCGGTGAAAACACCACGGTAAAAGGCAAAGCACCCATGACATTACCCAATGATCGACTCACCTCGATGCCCGGGAAACCCGCCAAAGCCACTGAAAAAGAGAGCGGCGACTGGGTCAGAAATTTATTGACAGGAGCCGCTTGATCAACCGCCAAACCGAGAACTTGCCAGCCTTTAAGCTTATTTTCACGGAAAAAGTTGTCGATTAACGGCAGTTCTTCTACACAAGGCGGGCACCAAGTAGCCCAGAAATTCACCAACAAAGGCTTCCCTTGAAAGCTGCTGGCGGGTAGCATGACCCCATTTAATTGAGTGAACTGCTGCTGCCAAAAGAGGCTCTCAGCCTCCGAGAGCGTTTGCGACTGAGGCTTCAAGGTGCGCCAAGCCAAGCCCGCCCCCACACCCGCCAGAGCCAAACCAGCTGCTGCGGCCAACCAACCCCGCCTGGACGAATGCAACGCGCTCATGCGCTCACATGCGACAGCAGGCTGCGCACAGCTTTGGCATCGCCCCGCGGCGCGCGCCCTTTGGCATCCACCTTCAGTGCACCCCGAACATCATCAAAGTCATAAATCATCAGATGTACCCCAATATCTTGATTCAATTCAGCACAAAGGGCATGCACACTCAAGGCATCCACCGAATCCCCATTGAAGCCCGTGACCGAGCGCACCTCGTAACTCACCCGCTGGTCAATCAACCCAATTTCTGCGGACTTGCAGTCATCACAAAACAACTGCAGAAAAATATCTGAATTTTTGGTTGCCGTTCCATGCCACACCGCGCCTCCCAGATATGGACGAAATTCATGCAGACGTTCCATCCAGACCAGAGCCAGGCGTCTGAGCGCCACCAACTCACCCGGCTGCGTGTCGGCATAAAACACTGCAATGTAATCCATCACAGCATCTTCCACCAACGCATTGGGCGGCAATGACCCGCGTCCACCGAGTCCCAGCTCTTTGGCTGCCCGGCGTTTGGCAGAGCCATACTCCAAACCTTCTTCCACCACCCAACGGGCAGCCTGCGCCGCGATTTCACATTGATCATCAGTCATAGAGCCTGCATTTTGCCCTGATTGATAAGAACTCGGTCCACACAGGGCATGCGCCTGGAACCTGCAGGTGAGCCGCCTAAAATCACCCTATGCACATTCATATTCTTGGCATCTGCGGCACCTTCATGGGGGGACTCGCCGCTCTGGCGCGCGAAGCGGGTCATACAGTCACCGGCTGCGACGCAGGCGTTTACCCACCCATGAGCGACCAGCTCCGCGCCTTGGGCATTGATCTCGTGGAAGGCTACGGCGCAGACCAACTGGTACTCAAACCCGACATGTTTGTGGTCGGCAATGTGGTTAGTCGAGCGCACTTGAGTGACGGCACACCCAAGTTCCCGCTGATGGAGGCCATCCTTGACGCCGGCCTGCCCTACACCAGTGGACCGCAATGGCTGGCTGAGCACATCTTGCCTGGCCGACACGTGATCGCTATTGCCGGCACACACGGCAAAACCACCACCACGGCCATGACCAGCTGGATTCTGGAATGCGCTGGCTTGCAGCCCGGCTTTTTGGTTGGTGGCGTGCCGCTGAACTTTGGCGTTTCGGCGCGGCTGGGCCGGGGCAAGGCCTTTGTGATTGAGGCTGATGAGTACGACACCGCGTTTTTTGACAAACGCAGCAAGTTCGTGCATTACCGGCCGCGTACCGCTGTGCTCAACAACCTGGAGTTCGACCACGCCGACATCTTTGACGATCTGGCGGCCATCGAACGGCAATTTCACCATTTGCTGCGTACCGTGCCTGGTACAGGCGCACACGGCAGTGGCCGGGTTGTGGTCAATGGCCTCGAGGAAAGTCTGGCGCGCGTGCTGCACATGGGATGCTGGAGCGAGGTGCGCAGCTTCGGTGCAACGGTCAGCGACTTCACAGCACAAGGCGAGGCGAACGACTTCAATGTGTTGGTTGCGGGCAAACCTGCTGGCCGCGTGACCTGGCCACTGACCGGCAACCATAACCAACTCAACGCGCTGGCGGCCATCGCTGCTGCCGAACACCTGGGCGTTGACCCGCAGCTTGCTGCGCAAGCACTGGGCAGTTTCGAGAACGTGAAGCGCCGCATGGAACTGCGCGGCACGGTCCAGACAGCCACCGGAAACATCCTGGTTTACGACGACTTTGCCCACCATCCCACGGCCATTCGTACCACCGTGGACGGCCTGCGCCGCACGCTTAAAGCGGGTCAGCGCATCCTGGCGGTCTTTGAGCCACGCTCCAACACCATGAAACTGGGCACCATGAAGGCGCAATTACCCTGGAGTCTGGAACAGGCAGATCTGGCCTTTTGTCACAGCGCCGGGCTCGGCTGGGACGCCACCGAGGTGCTGTCTTGCATGGGTGAGCGGGCGCAGGTGTCAGACAACATCGACACCCTGGTCGAACAGATCAGCCAGGCCGCCCGAGGGGGTGATCACATCCTGTGCATGAGCAACGGTGGCTTTGCCGGGGTCCATGCCAAGCTGCTTCAAGCACTACAAAGCAAATAGCAGCCCACGGCAAGACTCGTTACCAAAGGCCCCAAGGCCTTCGGTGATGCTTAACGAGCGCGCCGTGCCAAGACTGCTTTTGACAGCACGTCCAGACACTCAAGAGAATCATCCCAGCCTAAACAGGCATCGGTGATGCTCTTGCCAAATTCAAGTTTTTCAGATTTATCCTTACCTGGCGTGAACTTTTGCGACCCGGCGATCAGGTGACTTTCCACCATCACGCCAAACACCTGGTGTGAGCCCGCTTTGATTTGATTGGCGATGTCATGCGCCACCTCCAGCTGCTTTTCGTGCTGCTTGCTGCTGTTGGCATGGCTGCAGTCCACCATCAAAGTGGCAGGCAGTTTGGCTTTTCCCAGTTCGGCGCAGGCCGCCGCCACGCTGGCTGCATCGTAGTTGGGCGCCTTGCCACCGCGCAAAATAACATGGCAGTCTTTGTTGCCGTTGGTTTGCACAATCGCCACCTGGCCATTTTTGTGGACAGATAAAAAATGGTGTCCACCAGCAGCGGCCTGAATCGCATCGGTGGCGATTCTGATGTTGCCGTCGGTGCCATTCTTGAAGCCAATCGGCGCCGACAAGCCGGATGCCAGCTCGCGGTGGACCTGGCTCTCGGTGGTGCGAGCGCCTATGGCACCCCAAGAAATCAGGTCGCCCAGATACTGGGGTGAAATCACGTCCAAGAATTCACTGCCGGCGGGCAGGCCCAGACGGTTGATTTCGATCAGCAACTGACGGGCGATGCGCAGCCCTTCGTCGATGCGAAAGGACTCGTCCAGGTAAGGGTCGTTGATCAGGCCTTTCCAGCCGACCGTGGTGCGCGG
>JAQSDS010000051.1 GCA_029946045.1 Rhodoferax sp. | reverse complement strand
CGCAAAGCAAGACCTTTGAGGCGGTGACCCGCATTCCGCGCCTGTTCGAGGGTTCGCGTGTGAGCATTGGCGCGCTGCTGGCGCTGCTCAGCGTCGCCGGGCTGTGGGTGTTTTTGTTTCGCACCCGCGCCGGTCTGGCCCTGCAAGTGGGTGGTCTGGCACCGGCGGCGGCACGCTACGCCGGCTTTTCGTCGCGCAAGGCGCTGTGGACGGCGCTGCTGATGTCGGGTGGTGCTGCCGGTCTGGCCGGTGCGCTGGAAGTGGCCGGCCCCATCGGCCAGCTCACGCCCTATGTACCGGCGGGTTACGGTTTTGCCGCCATCATCGTGGCTTTTGTGGGTCGTCTGCACCCGGTCGGCATGGTGTTTTCAGCCATTTTGATGAGCATGTTTTACATTGGCGGAGAACTCGCGCAGTCGCGCTTGGGGCTCACCAAGTCGCTCACCGGTGTGTTTCAGGGTTTGCTATTGTTCAGCCTGCTGGCCTGCGACACGCTGGTGAATTACCGTCTGAAGTGGAGCAAGTGATGGAATCCTACGCCTTGCTGCTGGCCGCCACGCTCAATGCGGGAACGGTGCTGGCCATTGCTTCACTGGGACTGCTGATCAACGAAAAAGTGGGCATTGTCAATCTGGGCGCCGAGGGCATGATGCTGTGCGCCGCCATTGCCGGTTTTGCCACCGTGGTTACCACTGGCTCTGACCTGATGGGTTTTGTTGCGGGCATGGCCGTGGGGGCCGTGTTGGCGGCCATTTTTGGCGTGCTGGTAATCTGGCTCAATACCAACCAGTACGCCACCGGCCTGGCTTTGACGCTGTTTGGCACCGGTTTTTCGGCCTTTGTTGGCTCCAATTTTGTGCAGGCCAAAATTCCCGAGCGCGCCAGCTTTGCCATTCCTGGCCTGTCAGACATTCCCTGGTTTGGTCCGGCCCTGTTTCGCCACCATCCGCTGGTGTACCTCACGGTGCTGCTGGCGCTGGTGCTGATCTGGTTCATGTACCGCACCCGCAATGGCTTGGTCATGCGCAGCGTTGGCGAAAGCCCCGAGTCAGCCCACGCGCTGGGCTACCCGGTGCGCTTGATCCGGCTGCTGGCCGTGGTCGTCGGTGGTGCCTTGTGTGGCCTGGCCGGAGCCTATATCTCGGTGATTTACACCCCTTTGTGGGTGGAAGGCATGGTGGCCGGCAAGGGCTGGATTGCGTTGGCACTCACGACCTTTGCCACCTGGCGTCCGGCCCGAGTGCTGTTGGGGGCCTATCTGTTTGGTGGCGTCACCATGCTGCAGTTTCACCTGCAGGGTGTTGGCGTTGACGTGCCGCCGCAGTTCTTGACCATGTTGCCCTATGTCGCGACCATTCTTGTGCTGGCGCTGATTTCGCGCAACCCGCAGTGGATCCGCATCAATATGCCGACCAGCCTGGGTAAACCGTTTTACCCTGGTGCTTGACCGTTCCAGTTCATAATTCCATTTTTCTCGCTGTCCAACCCGTCCATTGATAAGGAAAAAACATGACTGATCTGCAAAAACGCTCGCTGCTCAAGGCAGCCGCGCTCACCGCCGTGGCTGCTGCTGCGCTGGTGGGCTGTGGCAAGAAGGAAGAGCCCGCGCCTGCGCCCGCTCTAGCGCCGACAGCCTCTGCACCTGCGCCCAAGCCAGCGCCCCTGAAAATTGCCTTTGCCTACGTCGGTCCTGTGGGCGACGGTGGCTGGACTTTCGCCCATGACAACGGCCGCAAGGCGCTGGAAAAAGAATTTGGCGACAAGATCAGCACCTCATTTGTGGAAAACGTACCCGAATCCGCTGATGCCGAGCGCGTGCTGCGTGACATGGCCGGCCAGGGCAACAAGCTCATTTTTGGCACCACCTTTGGCTACATGGAACCCATGCTCAAAGTGGCTGCAGACAATACGGGCGTCAAGTTTGAACATGCTACCGGCTACAAGCAGGCCGCCAACATGCGCACCTACGACAGTCGTACCTATGAAGGCGCGTACATGGCGGGCGTGATCGCTGGCAAGATGACCAAGACCAACACCCTGGGCGTGGTCGGCTCGATTCCAATTCCTGAAGTCATCCGCAACATCAACGCCTTCACGCTCGGCGCGCAAAGCAGCAACCCCAAGGTCAAAACCAAGGTGGTCTGGGTGAACGGTTGGTTCGACCCACCGAAAGAGACCGAGGCCGCCACCAGCCTGATCAACGGCGGCGCTGACGTGCTGTTCCAGAACACCGATTCCCCCGCCGTGCTCAAGACCGCTGAGGCCAAGGGCAAGCGCGCCTTTGGCTGGGACTCCGACATGACCGCCTATGGCCCCAAAGCGCATCTGGCATCGGCCGTGATCAACTGGGGCCCGTACTACATCAAGGCCACCAAAGAAGCGCTGGACGGCAGCTGGAAAGCTGGCGCCGGTAGCCACTCCTGGTGGGGTGTGAAAGAGGGCGCGATCGACATCGTCTCGATCGCTGAAGACGTGCCCGCCGAGACCAAGGCCAAACTGGATGAAGTCAAAAAAGGCCTCGCAGACGGTAGTTTCGCTATCTGGAAAGGCCCTATTGCCGACAACACTGGCAAGGTGCAGATCGCCAAGGACACCGTGGCTGACGACAAGTTTCTGGGTGGCCTGAACTTCTACGTCAAGGGCGTTGAAGGCAAGGTGCCCGGCGCCAAGTAAACCGGTTTGTATCCCTGACCCAAAAAGCCGCCTTCGGGCGGTTTTTTTTTCAGATGCCAAATTACACGACTTTGGGTGCTGCTCAACCGCACCATATAACAGCCCGCCAGTTCATTGAGGTTTAAACTGGAGACTCGAGAGTGTCGATCCTGCATCTTACGCAGGCTTGCAAACCAAGGTCCGAAAGACCTTTCCAAGGAGCGTAGGACCATGGGGACATCTGAATCGACATCGCAGGAACCGCGAGTGGCCAGCCTGATGCTCAGGCGCCCGCTACGATTGGGGTTGGCGGCTGATCTGACAAATCTGATCTACATCCAGGGCGGTCGGATTCTTTATCACGATCAGGTTGTCGATTCGGACAGCGGGCACTATTACACCTGCCTGAAGTGGGATGCGTCCGACATGAAGTGCCCTGACGCCGATATGACAGTTCGACTCGCCGCCCTTTTTGGTGACGGGCCCGACACAGAATGGTCGGTGCGTTATTCGGACCAACCCATGAGGATGGCTGTTTTCGTCTCGAAAGATCCTTGGTGTCTTTACGACATCCTGGCACGAAGTCACTCAGGTGAATGGAACGTACAAGTGCCGCTGATTATCAGCAATCATCCCGATCTGAAGCACATTGCCGACCGCTTTGGAATCAAGTTTCTGCTGTTCTCGGTGAACAAGGAGAACAAAAATGAGATCGAGACCAGCCAGTTGGATCTGCTTAAGAACGAGCAGATCGACTTCGTGGTGCTCGCGCGCTACATGCAAATTCTTAGCGACCGGTTAGTGCGGGCATTTCCGAACCGGATCATCAACATTCACCATGCCTTCCTGCCGTCTTTCCCAGGCGCCAAGCCTTATCACGCAGCTCGCGAGCGAGGCGTCAAGATGATCGGCGCCACCAGCCACTACGTGACCGAGACCCTGGACGCCGGGCCCATCATCGAGCAGGATGTGCTGCGTGTGAGTCACCGTAATTCCGTGCAGGACCTGGTGCGCTTCGGACGCGATCTCGAGAAGATCGTGCTTGCCCGCGCTATCTGGAGCCACATTCAGCGAAAAGTAATTGTGCATAACGGGCGCACTGTGGTGTTCGATTGAGCAGGCAGGCTTCTGATGTTGCCCCCATTTTGTTGACACTTTCCAACTGCAAGAAAGCGTCCAAAATGCCCAAACCCAAGCCCCCCTCACGCGCAAGCCTTTCGCAACCAGATGTCGGTTTTAGGGGAGGCATTTCAGATAGCGCGACCACCGCTTTGGGTCTGAAGCGATCGAGCGCCTTGAGCGACCGAAAGACCACTCCTGGCCCTCTGGGATGGCGGCCGATCGGGTGGGGCTAGCTGTGGTTTACTGAATTAAAAGGAAAATAATATGCTGTTAACCGATATCGCCGTCGAGCACACGCTCGTGTCCAAGAAGAATGGGGTTCGTCAGACTTATCTGCTGCACCCGTTTACCAATACGCAGCGAGATACGCTGGGTAAATTCGAGATCGTTCGTGACATCCGTGATCCAGGGTGCAAAGAAGTTAAACGCTCAACATTCGTGTCGTTTCAGCAATTGGCGGAGTTGTACGCGAAAGGAGTAATCGACGAATTCGGGTTTTCCGTTCGCATGTGTCCCGCGGATGGCAAGTACCCAACTGCGAATCCCGTAAAAAAGATACTGCCCACCAGCATCAGGCCAAGCTCACCGTTCGACCTGGCGGTTCACGCCGTGGATGTTTCAAAACCGGCCAATCGTGAGTTGAGAACAGCCTTGCTTCGCACTAACGTCAAGCTTTAGGGATACCTGTGAATCCATCCCTTGCCCATGCCGACCTCATTGCCACGTTCAAGCGGGCGCAGGCTGATGCTGCCCACAAGTTCGGTCTGATCCAAGCTGCCGCACAAAAGGGGCCCAAGGCTATCCAAGCAGCCGTTGACGCAGCTGCAAAGGCGGCAAAGCGCAGGGACTCTTATGCAAAGAAGCTGGACGCCCTGGGGGTGAATCTTAAGGATTGAGCAGGTTTCAGCCTACTTCACAACATCAGTCATTGCCGACTACCCCCAACTGGCCCCTGGCTGCAGCCATCCCATTGCAGACATAGCGAGTGATAAAAAGGTCGCCCGACAGCTGACATTCATCGGCTTACGCACAGGCATCGCGGGTGCGAATTCGTACTGATGCTGATAGCGCTCGTCGTGTCTATGATGATGGCTGTGCTCAAGTTTCTCATGAACATGTTCATGAAAATGCAGCTCGCGAGTGTGAAGCATCACCCCGAATGCCATGAGCGATGCCGCAAGCCAGAACGTCAAACCCGGTAGCTCTGGCCAAATGATGAAGTGAAATGACCACGCCAAACAGCGCGGCGGCAACAAGGGCCTAGGTCACCATCCGATTAATCATGGACGATAGTGAGACATAAAGCACTGCCGGCGTCAGTGTCATTCAGTTGAATTTGCATCAATCATCACAATATGTGATGATTGATACATGACTGATTGGCTCATCCTCACTGCGACCCTTCCAAGCTCACCCAGCGCATTGCGAGTGCGCATTTGGCGTGCACTCAAAGCCATTGGCAGCGCAGCTCTGAGAGAAGGTGTCTACCTCCTTCCTGCAACAGCGGCATCTGCCGAGACTTTTTGGGGTATCGAGAAGTCAATTCAGGAGGCTGGAGCTCAAGTTTTCATGCTGACCCTGCAGGCGCGTGATGCAGAACAAGAGGCAGCCTTTCAAAGCTTGTTTGACCGCTCCGAGTCGTACATGGCATTTGCACAAACTTTGAAAGAAGTGAAAGCGCTGCTCAAAAAGGGAACGGATATGGAATTGCGCAAGACCTTGCGCAACGCCGAGCAGCAATTGCATGACATTCAGGTCATAGACTTCTTCCCTGGGAAAGCTTACGAACGCGCTGCAAATGGGCTGGCAACCCTCAGGAGGGACATCGACATCCGGCTATCTCCCGGCGAGCCAAGCACTCGTGTGGCAGACATTCAGCGACAACAGGCGAATCTTTACGAGGGAAAGACCTGGGCCACACGCAAACGTCCGTGGGTGGACCGTTTGGCAACCGCATGGCTGGTGCTACGGTTTGTGGATGCAATGGCACACTTCATCTGGATTGATTCACCCAAGAAATGTCCCAAATCTGCCGTTGGATTCGATTTCGACGGTGCGACGTTCTCCCATGTGGGCGACAAAGTTACGTTTGAAGTCGTGATGCATACCTTCGGCCTTGAGGCAGACCTGACCCTGAAGGCCATTGGCGCATTGGTGCACCACATCGACATCGGGGGTGTTCCGGTTGACGAAGCGCCAGGCGTTGAGGTGATGGTTCGGGGCTTACAAATACAGCACGAGCAGGACGACGCGTTGCTCGCTGCGGCAATTCCATTTTTTGACACCCTTTACGCAGCCCTGCAGTCTCAACAATGAACCAAGAACTATCCGCTGATTCGGCGCCGATTGCACCAACTTTCTGGCAGGCCTTTCTTTATTGGCTCAAACTTGGTTTCATCAGCTTTGGTGGTCCCGCAGGCCAGATAGCCATCATGCATGAGGACCTGGTTGTGAGGAAACGCTGGATATCCGAAACCCGGTACCTGCACGCGCTGAACTACTGTATGGTCTTGCCAGGCCCGGAAGCACAGCAGCTCGCCACCTATATCGGTTGGTTGATGCACAGAACCTGGGGCGGCATCGTTGCGGGCGGTCTCTTTGTCTTGCCCTCGCTGTTCATCCTCATCGGGTTGTCATGGGTTTACATGGCATTTGGTCACATTCCTGCTGTGGCTGGAATGCTTTACGGTATCAAGCCAGCCGTGACTGCCATCGTTGTATCAGCAGCATACCGCATTGGCTCCAGGGCACTCAAGAACAACCATTTGCGTGTCATTGCCCTGTTGGCGTTTGTAGCCATATTTAGCTGGAATCTCCCATTCCCCTTGATTGTGCTGATAGCCGGCATTACCGGATATCTGGGCGGTCGCTTCGTACCAGATAAATTTGCTGTTGGTGGCGGCCATGGCAAGAGCGCACAGTCTGCCGGTCCGGCAGTGATTGACGACAGTACCCCGACGCCTGCCCATGCGATGTTCACTTGGAGTGGTTTCACACGGGTTCTGATCGTGGGCCTCGGACTCTGGGCTGCAGCGATTGGCTGGTTAACTGCGCTCTACGGATGGGACGCGACGCTCACCCAAATGGCGTGGTTCTTCACCAAAGCGGCGCTGCTCACATTCGGTGGCGCTTATGCAGTCCTGCCCTACGTTTACCAAGGAGCCGTTGAGCATTACCAATGGCTATCCCCTGCCCAAATGATTGACGGACTGGCATTGGGCGAGACAACGCCCGGACCACTCATCATGGTGGTGTCTTACGTAGGCTTTGTTGGCGGCTGGACCCATGCCTTGTTTGGCACGGACTCGCTTCTGTTGGCTGGCACTGTTGCCGCGACCGTGGTGACCTTCTTCACATTCCTGCCCTCATTCGTGTTCATCTTTATGGGTGCGCCATTCATTGAGTCCACGCATGGAAACCTGAAGTTCACTGCCCCGCTGACGGGAATTACTGCGGCTGTGGTGGGTGTCATCGTCAACCTGGCGGTCTTTTTTGCGTATCACGTACTTTGGCCCGCAGGCTTGGGTGACAGATTTGAATGGCCGGCTGCTCTGATTGGATTGGCCGCAGCTTTTGCCATTTTCAAATACAAGGTGGGCGTTATTCAGGTCGTAGTGGCCTCTGCGATAGCCGGTATGGCTTGGCAGCTATTTCAATAGGAGTCCCAATGGCACATTCGATGACAAGCTCGGAACTCAAGGTTTTGAGAGCAAGCGGT
>JAQSDS010000050.1 GCA_029946045.1 Rhodoferax sp. | reverse complement strand
CCCCGGGCCGAGCATTCCCGGCGTCACAAGCCGCCTTTGAGCAGCAGGCGCTCGGCCTGCTCCAACAGATCGGCCTTGCCCGAGATCAACAGCGAGTCACCCGCCATCAGGACCAGATCGTCGGTCAATTTGGTGACTTGGCCGGTTTTGCGGCGCAAGCTGACCAGTTGCACGCCCAGACTGTCCCACTCGACCTCGCCCACCGTGCGACCCACGGACCGTGCCGTGAGCGTCAACAACACCGAAGCCAGGCGCTCCTGCTGCAACTCGTCAACCGCGCCGTCATCGGCACCACGGAAGAAGCCGCGCAGCAGTTTGTAACGCGCATCACGCTGCTCCTGCACCAAGCGAATCACCCGGCGCATCGGCACGCCGACCAGCGCCAGGGCGTGACCGGCCAGCATCAACGAGCCCTCAATGGCTTCGGGCACGACTTCGGTGGCACCCGATTTTTGCAGGGCTTCCAGGTCATGGTCGTCCTGCGTGCGCACCACCACCGGTACCTGGGGTGCGTGTTCCTTGATGTGGGCCAGCACTCTCATGGCGCTGGGGGTTTCCAGATAGGTGATGACCACGGCACTGGCGCGCGCCAAACCAGCTGCCATGAGGGCTTGCAGCCTGGCGGCATCGCCAAACACGACCGAATCACCGGCGCCAGCGGCCTGACGCACCCGGTCGGGGTCGAGGTCGAGCGCAATGTAGGGAATGGCCTCCTTGTCGAGCATGCGCGCCAGATTCTGGCCGCAGCGGCCGTAGCCGCAAATGATCACATGCTTGCTGGTCTTGATCGACTTGCGCGCAATGCTGGTCATTTGTACCGACTCCATCAGCCACTCGTTGCTGACGAGCTTCATCACGATCTGGCTGCTGCGCATCACGATGAACGGCGTCGCCAGCATCGACAACACCATCGCCGCCAAAATCGGGTTGAGCAACTCGGGCGGCACCAATTTATTGCCCTGCGCCAGCGTCAGCAGCACAAAACCGAATTCACCGGCTTGCGCCAGATACAGGCCGGTGCGCAGCGCGACCCCCATGGACGAGCCCAAAGCACGTGCCAAAAATGTCACCACCACGGCCTTGTACAGCACCGGCACCGTCACCAGCAAGAGCACCAGCGGCCAGCGCTCCAGCACCAGACGCCAGTCCAGCATCATGCCGATGCTGATGAAAAATAAGCCCAGCAGCACGTCATGAAACGGCCGGATGTCGGTTTCAACCTGATGCTTGTACTGGGTTTCCGAGATCAGCATGCCGGCAATAAATGCGCCCAGCGCCAGACTCAGGCCCGCCAGTTCGGTTAGCCAGGCCAGCCCCAGCGTGACCAGCAACAGGTTCAGCACAAACAGTTCTTCGCTTTTGCGCCGCGCCACCAGGGTCAGCCACCAACGCATGATGCGCGGGCCACCCGCCAGCAGCAGGACGACCAGCACCGTGGCCTTGAACAGCGCCAAAGCCAGGGTTTCGACCATCTGCTCGGGCGATGCGCTCAGGGCCGGGATCAGCACCAGCAAAGGCACCACCGCCAAGTCCTGGAACAGCAGCACGCCCATGACGCGTTTGCCATGCTCGGTCTCCATTTCCAGGCGTTCACTCATGAGCTTAACCACAATGGCCGTGCTGCTCATGGCCATGGCACTGGACAAGGCCAGGGCCATGCGCCAATCCATGCCCCAATAGGTCGGCATCATCTTGGCCAAAGCCATGCTGGCGGCCGTCGTCACCAACATGGTCAGGGCCACCTGGAACAGGCCCAAACCAAAGACGTGATTGCGCATGGAGCGCAGCTTGGGCAGGTTGAATTCAAGTCCGATCACAAACATCAGAAACACCACGCCAAATTCACCCAGATGGCGCACACCATCGGCATTTTTGGCCAGCGCCAGGGCGTTGGGGCCAATCACCACCCCCACTGCCAGATAGCCCAGCATGGGCGGCAGTTTGAGCGAACGACATGCCACCACGCCAAGCACCGCGGCGAGCAAATACAACAGGGTCAGGTCAAGTGGGTTCACCCCCCGATACTACCAAGGGCACGGCCAGCTTGAGAGGTCTGCCCGATAGAATCAGGCCATGACCATTCCGACCCCCAGCGCTCCTGCATTTGATGCCGACCGGGCCGTGGCGCTCGCGCTCGAAACGCTCGACATCGAAGCCGCCGCCTTGCTCGGCCTCAAGCCGCACATTGGCCCCGACTTTGCACAAGTGGTGCGCCTGATGCTGACGGTGCAGGGCCGGGTGGTGGTGATGGGCATGGGCAAAAGTGGCCACATTGGTCGCAAGATCGCGGCCACGCTGGCCTCCACCGGCACCCCCGCCATGTTTGTGCACCCGGGCGAAGCCAGCCATGGCGACTTGGGCATGATCAAGCCGGTGGACGTGGTATTGGCCATTTCGAACAGCGGTGAATCCGAAGAGCTCATCGTGATCCTGCCGATGATCAAGCGCCTGGGCGCAGCGCTGGTCGCCATGACGGGTCATGCGGGGTCCTCGCTGGCACGCCATGCCGACTTGTTTTTAAACAGTGGCGTGGCCAAAGAAGCTTGCCCGCTCAATCTCGCGCCCACGGCCAGCACCACGGCGCAACTGGCGCTGGGGGATGCGCTGGCGGTGGCCTTGCTCGACGCCCGCGGCTTCAAGGCCGAAGACTTTGCCCGCTCGCACCCGGGCGGTGCGTTGGGGCGCAAACTGCTCACCCTGGTCAGCGATGTCATGCGCAGCGGCGACCAGGTGCCCAGCGTCGGGCTGCAAGCCAGCTTTAGCGAGCTCATGCGCGAGATGAGTGCCAAAGGCCTGGGCGCTACTGCCGTGGTCGATGCCGCAGGCGGTGTACAGGGCATCTTTACCGACGGTGACTTGCGTCGTTTGATTGAAAAAGGCGTCGATCTGCGCAACAGCACCGCACACCAGGTGATGCACCCGCAGCCCTGCACCATCAGCCGCGATGCGCTGGCGGTTGATGCCGTCGATCTGATGGAACAGCGCCGCATTACCAGCGTGCTGGTGCTCGATGCCGAAGGCAAACTTTGCGGTGCGCTCAACAGCAACGACCTGATGCGGGCCAAGGTGATCTGATGCGCCCCACTCTCAACTTCCCGCCCGAACTGCTGCTCAAGGCGCAGGGCATTCGCGTCGTCTTTCTCGACGTCGACGGGGTGCTGACCGACGGCGGGCTGTATTTTTCGGAACACGGCGAAACCATCAAGCGCTTCAACACGCTCGATGGCCATGGCCTCAAGCTGCTGCAACGCGCCGGCATCACGCCAGCCGTGATCACCGGGCGCGACTCCAAAGCCCTGCGTTTGCGGTTGGCGGCGCTGGGCATCGAACATGCCCACTTTGGCACCGAAGACAAACGTCCGGCAGCCGAGCTCACACTCAAGACTTTGGGCCTGGACTGGACCCAAGCTGCGGCCATGGGCGACGACTGGCCTGACTTGGCCATGCTGACGCGCTGCGCATTCGCCTGCGCCCCGGCCAACGCCCAAGCCGAACTGCTGGCACGCGCCCATTACGTGACACAGCGCCCCGGGGGTGACGGGGCCGTACGCGAACTATGCGACCTGTTGCTGGTCGCCAGCGGACGTTATGTCGATTTGCTACAGGAAGCCATGTCATGAACCGGCTACGTGACTGGCTTGACCGGCTCACACTGTATTTTCCCGTGCTGTTGATGGGATTGTTGGCGCTGGCAACCTATTGGCTGGTGCGCAGCACGCCCCATCTGGAACAGCGTGTGCAGCCAGCGCCCGTGCAGCACCTGCCCGATTACTTCATGCACCAGTTTTCAGTCAAAACCTTTGACACCAGAGGTCAACTCAAAAGTGAAGTCTCAGGCCGGGAAGGACGCCATTTTCCGGACACAGACACACTTGAGATCGACCAGGTTCACATCCGCTCCTTTAATGTCGAAGGACTGCTGACCACCGCATCGGCGCGCCAGGCACTGGCCAACAGCGACGCATCGGAGCTTCAACTCATGGGGCAAGCGCTGGTCGAACGCAAGGCCAGCATTGACAAAAACGGAAAACAAAATGACGATCTGACGTTCAGAGGCGAGTTTTTACACGCTTTCCTCAACACCGATCGCATCAAATCTCACAAACCGGTAGAACTTACCCGGGGTTCGGACCGCTTTACCGCCGACAGCATGGACTACGACAAGCGCGAAGGCATCATGCTGCTCAGCGGGCGGGTACGGGGTCATTTGGCAACGACCAAAGCGCCCTGAAAGCAGTCTGCATCATGCACCCCCTGGTCCTGATCACCGGCGCGTCCAGCGGCATTGGCCAGGCCATGGCCATGCATTACGCCCGCCTGGGGTGCCGGCTGGCTTTGGTGGCGCGGCGCCGCGAGGCCATGCAAAGCTGGCTCGACGCGCAGGCCATGGCACCAGAAAACTACGCCATTTATTGTGCCGATGTGGCCGATGCCCGGCAACTGGCCGACATGGCGCAAGAATGCATCGCGCAACAGGGGCTGCCCGATGTGGTGATCGCCAACGCGGGCATCAGCATCGGTGTGGACACCTCCTTGCCGGAGGACCTGGCCGTGATGGCCCGGGTACTGGCAACCAACGTGATGGGGGTAGCGGCCACCTTTGGTCCCTTCATTGCCCCCATGGTGGCGCGCGGTACGGGCACACTGGTGGGCATTGGTAGTGTGGCCGGCGTTCGTGGCCTGCCTGGCCATGGCGCTTACTGCGCCAGCAAAGCCGCAGTCATCAGCTATTGCGAAAGCCTACGCGGCGAGTTACGCGCCAGCGGCGTCAAGGTGGTCACGCTGTGCCCGGGCTACATTGCCACCCCGCTGACGCAAAACAACCAGTACAGCATGCCGTTTTTGATGTCGCCCGAGGCCTTTGCCACCAAAGCGGTACACGCCATTGCAGCGGGCAGCAGCTACCGCGTGATCCCATGGCAAATGGGCGTGGTGGCCAAGTTGCTGCGCTTGCTGCCCAACGCCCTGTTTGACCGCCTGTTTGCCGGACGACCGCGCAAACCGCGCGTGACAGCTCAGTCAAACTGACGCCCCAAACAAAAAGGGCCCCGAAGGACCCTTTTTGTGCTTGCCAGGATTGACCCTGGCAAAGTTGGTTCAGCTTAGTAGCTGCTACGGCCACCGCCGTAACCACCGCCACCGCCGCCACCGGAACGACCACCGCCACCGCCAGCACCGCCGCCGTAGCCGCCGCCACCGGAACGGCCGCCGCCAGCGCCACCGCCGTAACCGCCACCACCACCGCCGCCGCCGAAGCCGCCGCCACCCGAACGGGGAGGACGAGGCTCCATCGGACGAGCTTCGTTGACCACGAGGCCACGGCCACCGAATTGTTGGCCGTTCATGGCTTCAATGGCTGTTTGTGCTTGCGCATCATCGGCCATTTCAACGAAGCCGAAGCCTTTGGAGCGACCAGTGTCACGTTCCATCATGACTTTGGCGCTGGTGACGGTACCGTGGGCTGCGAACGCTTGTTGCAGGTCATCATCACGGAAAGAATATGGCAGATTGCCGACGTAAAGTTTGTTGCCCATGAAAGGACTCCTCAAAATAACTCAAAACGCGATGGAGTCCATAACCGCAATCAACAAACCAATAAAGACTTAAAGCAGACGCGAGACTGACATTCACCGCAAACCGTGTAGTGTTTTAAAAAACAATACGGGCTGCATGATACGACAAGTTTTGGTTTTTCAAAAATTTATTTTCAGGCACCTCAAAAAAGCGTTGGTTTGCTCAAGAAAATGAAAGTTTTCCGGAATTTACCCATGAGCCTGCTGTTTTCCCCCTTGACCCTGCCCTCACCGCGCGGCGACCTGACGCTGGCCAACCGTCTGGTAGTGGCGCCGATGTGCCAATATTCAGCACAAGACGGTTGCGCCACCGACTGGCATCTGATGCATTGGGCCAACCTGCTCAACAGCGGTGCCGCCCTGGGCACCATCGAGGCCACCGCCGTGCTACCCGAGGGCCGCATCACACCCGGTTGCCTGGGCCTGTGGGACGACCGCACCGAGGCCGCTTTAAACGACCACCTGCAGCGCGCCCGCGCCTTGGCACCACCCAACACGGCCGTGTGCATCCAGTTGGCGCATGCCGGGCGCAAGGCCTCCAGTGCCGTGCCATGGCAAGGCGGCCAACTGCTGGCGCCAGCCCAGGGTGGCTGGGAAACCTTTGGCCCGTCAGCGCTGCCGCATTTGCCGACCGAGACCGCACCCACAGCCTTATCAAAGGCCGCTCTCATTGACATTCGTGATGCCTTTGTTGCCGCCGCCCAACGCGCCGCGCGCATGGGCATCGAGGCCGTGGAACTACACAGTGCGCACGGCTATTTGCTGCACCAGTTTTTGTCGCCGCTGGCCAACCAGCGCAGCGACGCCTATGGTGGCTCGTTCGAGAACCGCATCCGTTTTCCACTGCAAGTGTTTGCCGCCGTGCGCCAGGCCTTTGATGGCGTACTGGGCTTGCGCCTGTCGGCCACCGACTGGGTTGAAGGCGGCTGGGATTTGTCCCAAAGCCTTGAATTTTCACAGCGCTTGAAGGCCGCTGGCTGCAACTTTATTCACGCCTCTTCAGGCGGCGTGTCGCCATTACAAAAAATTGCGCTTGGGGCGGGCTACCAGGTGCCCTTTGCTCAGGCCATCAAAGCCGCCACCGGCATGGTCACGACATCCGTCGGGCTGATCACCGAAGCCCAGCAAGCCGAAGCTATTTTGCAAGCCGGCGACGCAGACCTGATTGCCCTGGCACGCGCATTTTTATACCAGCCGCGCTGGGGCTGGCAAGCCGCTGCAGCCTTGGGTGGCACGGTGCAGGCCAGCCCGCAATACTGGCGCTGCCTGCCGCGCGAGGCCCAAACGGCTTTTGGCAAGGTGACGGTGGCGCAGCGTTAGGCCAGACACTACGGCTGCGCAGGTGCAACTTGGGCCAGCCAGGCGGACACCTGCCCCACCGTCTGATCGCTGGCTGCGGTCAGGGCGCGCACGGCGCCCAGCGCGTCCGGTGTTGGGGCCGGTTGCTGCACCACAAAACTGCGTTGCGCCAGCAGGACTTCACTGCCGCCCATGCGCTGCGACAGTGTGGCGCGCAAGCGCAGCAAGCCATGGCTTTGCGCCAGGGAATCAAATACCTGACTGAATTCTTCCAGCACCAGCCGCAAATTGAACTGCGCTGCCGCTTCACCCGGCGCCACCACTGCACGCTGTTCGCCCAGCAGCTGGCGCAAACGCTGGCTGATCAATTGCGCCGGCGGCATACTCCAGCGCGTCAGGGCATAGGGCTTGAGCTCTTGCGTGTCGGCATAGGCCAGACGGTACAGCACCGCACTGCTTTCCAACGCCGGACTGACCTGGGGCTCGAACAGCGCCACAACAGCCCGGCTGGGCAGCGCGCCCATTGCCGTTGTCTGCATCGGGGCGGGGCCAAAGTCATAAACCTTGACCATCGCTGCTGGTCGCGGTGCGGCGCAGCCAGACAGCAAAAGCATCAACACGAGCAACAGACCCA
>JAQSDS010000049.1 GCA_029946045.1 Rhodoferax sp. | reverse complement strand
ACGCCGCGTGCCCGCATTGTGGCGATGGCCGCAGCCGGTGTGGCACCGCGCATCATGGGCTTCGGTCCGGCACCGGCGGTGCGCAAGGTGCTGGCCAAGGCCGGACTGACGCTGGACCAGATGGATGTGATTGAACTCAACGAAGCGTTCGCCGCTCAGAGCCTGGCGGTGCTGCGCGACCTCGGGCTCAAGGACGACGAGGCACGGGTCAACCCCAATGGTGGCGCAATTGCGATGGGCCACCCCCTGGGTATGAGCGGTGGTCGCCTGGTGACCACGGCCATGTACGAACTGGCACGGCGTGGCGGGCGTTATGCGCTTTGCACGATGTGTATTGGTGTGGGGCAAGGCATTGCCCTGGTGATAGAGCGAGTCTGATTTTTTAACCCTGTAGGAGACAAACCCATGAAATTTACGATGAAAAAACTGGCCATTGGCACCGCATTGGCATTTGGCGCACTGGCCGCCATGGCCGCTGACACGATCAAAATTGGCTCGGTACTTTCTGTGACTGGCCCAGCCGCGTTTTTGGGTGACCCGGAACTCAAAACCCTGCAAATGTATGTCGAAGAGATCAACAAAAAAGGCGGCGTGATCGGTCGCCAGCTGGAGCTGGTGCATTACGACGACGGCAGTGATGCCAGCAAGGCCAATGGCTTCGCCAAGCGCCTGATCGATGACGACAAGGTCGATCTGATGGTGGGTGGCACCACCACCGGCGCCACCATGTCAATGGCACCGCTGGTCGAAAAAGCGGGCGTGCCTTTCATCTCCTTGGCGGGTGCCGTGGTAGTGGTCGAGCCCGTCAAGAAGTGGGTCTTCAAAACCCCGCACACCGACCGCATGGCCGCTGAAAAAGTCTTTGAAGACATGAAAAAACGTGGCCTCACCAAGGTCGCCCTGTTCTCCGAGACCAGCGGTTTCGGCCAGTCCGGCAAGAAGGAAACCGAAGGCGTGGCAGCCAAGTACGGCATCACGCTGGTGGCCAATGAAACCTATGGCCCCAAAGACACCGACATGAGCCCGCAGCTCACCAAGATCCGCAATGTGCCGGGTGTGCAGGCGGTGTTCATTTTTGGTCTGGGTCAGGGCCCGGCGATTGCCACCAAGAGCTACAAACAGCTTGGCATGACGCTGCCGCTGTACCACGCCCACGGTGTGGCGTCTGAAGAGTTCATCAAGCTTGCCGGTCCGGCGGCTGAAGGTGTGCGTTTGCCTGCTGCTGCGCTGCTGGTGGCTGACAAACTGGCCGCCAACGACCCGCAAAAGCCGGTAGCCGAGGGCTACGCCAACGCTTTCAAAGCCAAATGGAAAACCGACGTGTCAACTTTTGGCGGCCATGCCTATGACGGCCTGATGCTGGCGGTAGATGCCATCAAGCGCGCTGGCAGCACCGACAAGGCCAAGGTACGTGACGCGATTGAAGCCACCAAAGGTTTCGTCGGCACCGGTGGTGTGGTCAACATGTCTGCCACCGACCACATGGGCCTGGACCTGTCGGCCTTCAAGATGCTTGAAATCAAGGGCGGCGACTGGACGCTGGCGCAATAGGTCAAGCCCATTAACCGCCACGGAAGCCATATGTACGACACCCTTGATATCGAACGTTCCGGCCAGGTCGCCACGGTCTGGATGAACCGCCCGGAGGTGCTCAACGCCTTCAACGAGCAGTTGATTGCAGACCTGAGCGATGCCTGCACCAGGCTGGACGCGGATGCCAGTGTGCGCGTGGTGGTGCTGGCTGGGCGCGGTAAACACTTTTCAGCCGGTGCTGACCTGAACTGGATGCGCCGCGCCGCAGAGGGCAGCGAAGCCGATAACCTGGAAGACGCCCGGCGTTTCGCTCGCATGCTGCGCACGCTTTCAGCCATGTCCAAACCGACGATCGCTCGCATTCAAGGCGCGGCGCTGGGCGGTGGCACCGGGTTGGCGGCGGCGTGCGACATGGCGGTGGCCAGCAGCGACGCCGTGTTTTCCACCTCCGAGGTCAAGTTCGGCATCATTCCAGCGGTGATCAGCCCCTATGTGCTGCGCGCCATTGGGCCGCGCCAAGCGCTGCGCTACTTCCAGAGTGCCGAGCGCATCAGCGCACAGCGGGCGCTCAAGCTTGGCCTGATCAATGAAGTCACACCCGTCGATGCACTCGATGCCGGTGTGGCCGCCTTGATCGAGCCGCTGCTGGCCGGTGCACCGTCGGCGCAAAAAGCAGCCAAGGAATTGATCGAAGCCATCAAGGGTCGGCCGATTGACGAGCAAACGCTGGAAATGACCGCCCAGCGCATTGCCCGCCAAAGAGCCACCGCCGAGGGCCGCGACGGTGTTGCGGCCTTTCTGGACAAACGGCCACCCGCGTGGCTGGCAAGTTCGTCAAACTAATTTTCAACTCACAGGAGACACATCTATGTACACACAGTCCTTCAATGTGCAAGAGACCCCAGGTCAAAAAAAGGCTGCACCCGTAGCCTCTTTGGAAAACCCCGAGTCCCAGGCACGTTTTGACAAGAAAATTGATGCCGACGGCAAGATTGAGCCGCAAGACTGGATGCCCGAGGCCTACCGCAAAACGCTGGTGCGCCAGATCAGTCAGCACGCCCACAGCGAAATCGTCGGCATGCTGCCCGAGGGCAACTGGATCAGCCGTGCGCCCAGCCTGAAACGCAAGGCGATTCTGATTGCCAAGGTGCAGGACGAAGGCGGCCACGGTCTGTACCTGTACAGCGCTGCCGAAACCCTGGGCACCGGGCGCGACCAGATGCTGGCCGACTTGCACAGCGGCAAAGCCAAGTACAGCTCGATCTTCAATTACCCCACTTTGAACTGGGCCGACGTGGGCACGATTGGCTGGCTGGTCGATGGCGCCGCCATCATGAACCAGATTCCGCTGTGCCGCTGCAGTTACGGCCCGTATGCGCGCGCCATGATCCGCGTCTGCAAGGAGGAATCCTTCCACCAGCGCCAGGGCTATGAAGCGCTGCTGGTCATGATGCAGGGCACAGCCGAGCAAAAGGCCATGGTGCAGGACTCGGTGAACCGCTTCTGGTGGAAATGCCTGGCCATGTTTGGCCCGCCCGATGCCAACAGCCCGCACAGCGAGCAAGCCATGCGCTGGGGCATCAAGCGCATCAGCAACGACGACCTGCGCCAGAAGTTCATCGATGCCACCGTGCCGCAGGCCAATGTGTTGGGCGTGACCTTGCCCGACCCCAAGCTCAAATGGAACGAAGAGCGCCAGCACTATGACCATGGCGAGATCGACTGGGACGAGTTCTGGGCCACGGTGAACGGCAACGGCCCGTGCAACCACGAGCGCCTGTCGACCCGCGTCAAAGCCCACAACGATGGCCAGTGGGTGCGCGACGCCGCCCTGGCCCACGCCCGTAAACATCAAGTAAACCAACAAAAGGAAGCAGCATGACTACCACTACCCCCGCATTGAAAGACTGGCCCCTCTGGGAAGTATTTGTGCGCAGCAAACAGGGCCTGGAGCACAAGCACTGCGGCAGCCTGCACGCGTCTGACGCCCAGCACGCACTGCAAATGGCGCGTGATGTGTACACCCGCCGCCAGGAAGGCGTGAGCATCTGGGTGGTACCAAGCAAGAGCATTGCCGCCAGCGCCCCGGAAGACAAGGATTCGATGTTTGACCCAGCCGCCGACAAGATCTACCGTCACCCGACTTTTTATGACATTCCTGAAGAAGTGGGGCATATGTAATGGCCGCTCATTTTCAAGACTACCTGCTGCACCTGGCCGACAACGCGGTCATTCTGGGGCAACGCAACGCCCAGTGGTGCGGCCATGGCCCGGTGCTCGAAGAAGACCTGGCGCTGGCCAACAACAGCCTGGACCTGATCGGCCAGGCGCGTTTGCTGTACCAGCATGTGGCCACCGTGCGTAAAGACGGCAAAAGCAGCGAAGACCTGCTGGCCTATTTCCGCGATGTGCCCGACTTCAAGAACTACACGATTCTGGAACTGCCGCACAGCACCGCGCTGGCCCCCACCAGCAGCGGTGACCGGGACTACGCGGTCACGATTGGTCGCAATTTTCTCTACAGTGCCTTGATGGTGCTGGTGTGGGAAGCGCTCAAGGGTTCTGCGGATGCGCAGCTGGCGGCTATTGCCTCCAAATCGCTGAAAGAAACCCAGTACCACCTGCGCCACGCCCGTGACTGGATGGTGCGCCTGGGCGACGGCACCGACGAATCCCACGCCAAAATGCAGGCCGCCATCAACCATTTGATGCCTTTCACCCAGGAGTTCTTTACGCCAAGCGTGATGGAAACTGCCGTGGTCAAGTCTGGCCTTGGGGTCGACACCCGCGCGCTGCAGGCGAGCTGGAACCAGTCGGTGGACGACGCCCTGGCCGAAGCCACCTTGACGCGCCCGGCCGCTGGCGGCTTTGTCACCACTGGCAAAACCGGCGTGCATTCCGAGCATCTGGGCTTTGTGCTGGCCGAAATGCAAAGCCTGGCCCGCGCCCACCCTGAAGCCGTCTGGTAGACACCATGCAAGCCGATGTCACCTCCAGCGCGGCACAGCCTGTGCCATCGGCCTTGCCCGATGGCCCGATTGCGCTGAAAACCCCAACTGATGCGCACTACACAACCTGGAGCCTGCTGGAGTCGGTCACCGACCCCGAGATTCCGGTGGTGAACCTGCGCGAGATGGGCATCTTGCGCGCGGTGCGCCAGACCGCCACCGGGCTGGAGGTGGTGATCACCCCCACCTACAGCGGCTGCCCTGCCATGAGCCAGATGCAGGATGACGTGGTCAATGCCTTGTCAAAGGCCGGTGTCGCAGCCCGGGTGCTGACGCAAATTGCCCCGGCCTGGTCCACCGACTGGATGACACCCGAAGCGCGTGAGAAGCTGCGCGCCTATGGCATTGCCCCGCCGCACCCCAGCGGTTGCGGCACGCCGGTCGCCAACGTCATCCAGTTTGCCTCCAAAAAAACAGCGGGTGGCGCTGAACCGGCCGTGGCCTGCCCTCAATGTGGCTCACTTAACACCACTGAAACCTCGCACTTTGGCTCGACCGCCTGCAAGGCGCTGTACCGTTGCCTGAACTGCCTCGAACCCTTTGACTACTTCAAACCTTATTAGGCCAACATGTCTACATCTCCCCGTTTTCACGACCTGCGCGTCGCCAGTGTCAACCCCGAGGCGGCTGGCTCGGTGTCCGTCGCCTTGAGCGTGCCCGATGCCCTGCTCGACAGCTTTGACTTCCAGCCCGGCCAGTACCTGACCCTGCGCAGCAAGATTGACGGTGCCGATGTGCGCCGCAGTTACTCGATCTGCTGCACCCACAGCCACATGAAAGAGCAACACGAACTTGTGGTCGGTATTCGCCCGATGGCGGGCGGTGTGTTCTCCAACTGGGCTGCAACCCAGCTCAAGGCCGGTGACACGCTGGCGGTGATGCCGCCCGATGGCCGCTTTGTTTCGAAACGCCCGCGCGCGCTGCACCGCGTTGGTTTTGCAGCCGGCTCGGGCATTACGCCAATTTTGTCCATCATGGCAAGCACGCTGGAAGACCAGCCCGACTCCAAGTTCACCCTGGTTTACGGCAACCGCAGCATGGCCAGCGTGATGTTCAACGAGGCCCTGCAAGACCTCAAAGACCGCTTTGCCGGTCGCCTGACCCTGATCCACATCCTGTCGCGCCAGGCGCAAGAGGCGGACCTGCTGCAAGGCCGCATCGACGGCGACAAGGTGCGTGCACTCATCGATGCCCTGTTGCCCGTCGGCAGCATGGACGAGGTGTTCATCTGCGGCCCCGAGGCCATGATCGAGGTCACCGAAAAATCCCTGCTTGACGCCGGTGTGCCCGCCAAACAGGTGCACACCGAGCGCTTCACCTCACCCACGCTGGAAGCCCTGACCCCGGCAGCGCGACAGGCTGCCGTGGCCAACCTGAAGCTGCCTGCGGGTGGCCAGGTGGCCCTGACCGTGGTGCTGGATGGCAAGTCGCACGCGCTGCACATGAACCCCGACGAACATGTGCTCGACGTGGCCATGGCCGCCGGGCTGGACCTGCCGTTTTCCTGCAAGGGCGGTGTCTGCGCCACCTGCCGCTGCAAGGTCATCACCGGCAGCGTGGCGATGGATAAGAACTACGGCCTGGAGCCCTGGGAAACCGACAAGGGCTTTGTGCTGAGCTGCCAGTCGCGTCCGACCAGCGAAGCAGTGACTGTGAGTTTTGACGAGCGTTAACCCCAGAAACCCCTAGGACCTCACATGCCCTGTTACGCGATTGAAGGGGTGATCCCCGTGATAGACCCCAGCGCCTACGTGCATCCCACGGCGGTGCTGATTGGCGACGTGCACATCGGGCCAAACTGCTACGTGGGCCCCAACGCCAGCCTGCGCGGGGATTTTGGCCGCATTGTGCTGGCAGCGGGCGCCAATGTGCAGGACAACTGCGTCATGCACGGGTTTCCGCAGCAGGACACGGTGGTGGAGGAAAACGGCCACATCGGTCACGGTGCGGTGTTGCACAGCTGTGTGGTGCGCCGCAATGCCCTGGTCGGCATGAATGCCGTGGTCATGGATGAGGCCGTGGTGGGTGAGGCGGCCGTGGTGGCCGCCTGCGCTTTTGTGCCTGCCGGCATGCAGGTGGCGCCCGCCACCCTGGTGGCAGGTGTGCCGGCCAAACTGATACGCGCCTTGCGAGATGACGAAATTGCCTGGAAACTTGCGGGCACGCAAACCTACCAGGACCTCACCCGGCGCTGTCTGGCCAGCCTGACAGAAGTGCAGCCACTGCCAGCCGCCGAGCCCGATCGCCCAAGGGTGCGCGCGCCTGAAGTCAAGTCATTGATTGCGTCCAAGCGCAGCAAAAACGCCTGACGAACGGAGGTTGCTGGAGCAATTTCATGAAAATCTACAACTACTTTCGTAGCGGCACCTCGCACCGGCTGCGCATTGTGCTTAATCTCAAGGGCCTGGACTGGGACTATGTGGTTGTGGATTTGCGCGCCGAGGCGCACTTTGATGCCGCCTTCAAGGCGCTAAATCCGCAGGGCTTCGTACCCACGCTGATCGACGGCAACCTGGTGCTGACGCAGTCGCCTGCCATCATCGAATGGCTGGAAGAGCGCTACCCTGATCCGCCGCTGCTCCCTGCAAACATGAATGACCGGGCCCGCGTGCGCGCCCTGGCTGCCATCGTCGGCTGCGATATCCACCCGCTCAACAACCGCCGCGTGCTGGAATACCTGCGCCACACGCTGGGCTGCGACGAGGCCGCCGTGCTGGCCTGGTGCGCCAGCTGGATCAACGCTGGTTTTGAGGCGCTGGAGACCATGCTGGCGGCTGACCCGAATCGCGGCAACTTTTGCTTTGGCCATGGCCCGACGTTGGCCGATGCCTATCTGGTCGCGCAAGTCGAAAGCGCGCGGCGTTTCAAAGTCAGCCTCGCGCCCTACCCGCTGATTGTGGCAATCGACCAGACTTGCAGCGCGCTGCCAGCATTTGTGCTCGCTGCCCCCGGGGCCCAACCCGACGCTGCCTGATTTTGTCGGGTTGGTGGTGTCACGTTAG
>JAQSDS010000048.1 GCA_029946045.1 Rhodoferax sp. | reverse complement strand
ACGGCCGTCAGCGCTTGTAAAAAAGGCACAATGGCTTCGCCATTGGGTGATTTGTTGATCAGGCGCACCGCCGCCATCACCGGGCTTGATGCGTCTTCGCCAACAAGGCTTGCAATGCGAGGCCATTCCTGCAAAAAAATCAGCACGGGCTCCGGGCCACGGCCCATCTTGCCCAAAAACCGCGCCTGTGCCAGATAGTCGTCCAGGCCTTCCGCGCTGAGCCGGGCCTGGGCATCGCTCATGCAATCGGCAAAAACGTCGCTCACCTGGGCAAAGCCACAGTCCAGTTGCGCGCGCCATGCCTGCAATTGTTCTGGCAATATTTCTGTCACGGCGGGCTCCCGGCAAACAAAAACCACTCAGCCAAACACGGCATCAATGGCGTGGTCCAGCGTGGCCCGGATGTCGGCGTCGTCGGTGATGGGCCGCACCAGCGCCATGCGGCAGGCGTCTGCCGGGGCCACGTCGCCCCGAATGAGCGTGGCGGCGTAAACCAGCAGCCGGGTCGAAATACCTTCATCCAGTCCGTGGCCTTTGAGCGCCCGCGCCGTGCCGCCAATTTTGACCAGCCGCACGGCATCCGCCAGGGCAATGCCGGTTTCGGTGGCGACGATGCTGGCTTCGAGATCGGGTGGCGGGTAATCAAAGTCAAAGCCGACAAAGCGCTGTTTGGTGCTTTGTTTCAGGTCTTTCATCAGGCTTTGGTAGCCGGGGTTGTAGGAGATGACCAGTTGAAAGTCGGGGTGCGCCTGGATCAGCTCGCCCTTTTTGTCCAGTGGCAATTGGCGGCGGTGGTCGGTGAGCGGGTGAATCACCACCGTGGTGTCCTGGCGTGCCTCGACGATTTCATCGAGGTAACACATGGCACCCATACGTGCTGCCGTGGCCAGAGGCCCATCAAGCCAGCGCGTGCCGTTGGCTTCCAGCAAGTAGCGGCCCACCAGGTCGGAGGCGGTCATGTCTTCGTTGCATGCCACGGTGATGAGGGGTTTGCCCAGTTTCCAGGCCATGTACTCGACAAAGCGCGATTTGCCACAGCCGGTAGGGCCCTTGAGCATGACCGGTAGTTTGGCCTTGTACGCGGCCTCGTACAGGGCGACCTCGTTGGACTGTTGCTGGTAGAACGGCTCTTGGGTGATGCGGTACTGCTGTGTGGTGTCGGTCATGTGCAGCTTTCATTGCGTTGATTTTTTGAAAACAAGACATGGGTGCATTGTGGGCCAGCAGCGCGCATCGGGTATCTGACGTCGCTCGTGTCCCCCGTGACGGGCGTTGCCCGTCCCTCCTCCTTGACCTCGCTATGTCAGACACCCAACGCGCACTGCTTGCGTAGTGACGCGCATTCTGTTGCAGGACATTAAAAAGCGTCACAAGCTCGGGGTGGCAGGGTACCCTGCAAAGCGAGGTCAAGGAGGAAGCATTGGCCGTGAGGCCATTGCGGGGGACACGAGCGGCGCAGGGCACCCTGCCGCCCCGAGCCTCCCGCAAAAGCTAACTCTCCCTGCCCCGGTCCCAAATGCAGCTTACTTGTGCACGCCCAACTTTTCGCGCCAGCCCGGGAACAGCTTGTCGGCATCCCCCGGGAACGACTCAAAGGCACGGGCAAATTCCTTGTGCTCCTTGGCAAACTCGATCGGGTCAGCACCCGACTTCCAGCACTCGTACGACTGGCGCAGAGAAATGGCACCGGCGGCGGGCGAGTCAATGTGGCCATAAGAGCCGCCACCAGAGGTGTTGATCACATTGCCGTGGCCCAGGTTCTGGAAGAAGCCAGGCAGACGCAGCGCGTTCATGCCGCCCGAGATGATCGGGGTGGTGGGCTTCATGCCGTACCACTTCTGAAAATAGACCGGACCCTGGCACTCGTCACGCTCGATCATGTAGGCGATCATGCGGTCGTCGTTCTCGCCTTCCATCTTGCCGTAGCCCATGGTGCCGACGTGGATGCCTGAGGCTCCTTGCAGGCGGGAGATCTTGGCCAGCACAAAGGCGGTGTAGCCGCGTTTGGCGCTGGGCGATGTGATCATGCCGTGACCGGCACGGTGGTAGTGCAGGTACTGGTTGGGGTACTGGCGACGTGCGGTGGTGATCATGCCGGGGCCGCCGACAAAACCGTCGACCAGGAACGCCACCTTGTCTGCATCCGGGCCAAAGGCTTCCAGAATAAAGTCAGCGCGGGCCAGCATTTCGTAATGGTCGTCGGCGGTGATGTTGGCTGAGAACAGCTTGGCTTGGCCGGTTTCGTCCATGGCGCGCTTCATGGCGTCGTAAACCATCGGGTACACCTTTTTGGCCGGGCAGAACACCTGGTTGCCTTGGGGTTCGTCGTTTTTGATGAAGTCGCCACCCAGCCAGAACTGGTAGGCCGCAGCCGCGAAAGGTTCGGGGCGCAGGCCAAGTTTTGGCTTGATGATGGTGCCGGCAATGTAGCCACCGTCCTTGATGGGGCGCCCCAGCACGCGCCACATGTCCGAGATGTCTTTGGACGGGCCATCGAACAACTGGATGGCGCGCGGTGGCATGTAAAAGTCGTGAATTTTGGCGTGTTTGATGTCGCCCATGCCCTGGTTGTTGCCGATCACCAGGGTCAGAAACGACACCATCATCATGCGGCCGTCGGTCATGTTGCGGTCAAACAGGTCGATCGGGTACGCAATACGCATGTCTTCCGTGGCTTCGTCAATGTAGTACACCAGCGCATCCAGGCCACGGGTGAAATCGTCGGTGGTGGAGACTTCGACGTTGGTGCCGGTGGATGACTCGGCGGCAAAGTGCGCTGCGCATGCCAGGTAGCTGCCAAAGCCGGGTTTGGGCTTCATCTTGTAGGCAACAAGGATGTGCTTGCCGCCGGCAATGAGGTCTTCTTCCTTGAGGCTCAGGTCAGCGTAGCGATTCGATTGATCCATGGTGTGTCTCCTGCTGTTGATAACGATGGGTGGCGATGGCTTGAACTATAGGCAGGCTTATTCATCATGAAAATTCAAATAAATTGATTTTGTAATCAGTTTTTACTGATGAATTTCGTGATGACTCTGGGGCCGGTTTGACAAGCAAAGTCACGGACAATGGCGCTTATTCACCTTGACTGTTCAGTTGCCTCAAAGGAGTTGATTCATGCCGATTGTTGTGTTCAATCAAAAAGGGGGGGTGGGCAAGTCCACCATTACCTGCAATCTGGCGGCCATCAGTGCCAGCCAGGGTTTGCGCACCCTGGTCATCGACCTCGATCCGCAGGGCAACTCCACCAGTTATCTGCTGGGCGACACGGCCACCGACGGGCAGCCCAGTGTGGCGGGTTTTTTTGAACAAAGCTTGAGCTACAGCTTTCGCCCCGTGCCTGCCACCGATTTTGTCGTCGAGACGCCGTTTGAAAACCTCGATGTGATGCCCTCCAGCCCAGCGCTCAACGAGTTGCTGGTCAAGCTCGAGTCGCGCCAGAAAATCTATAAATTGCGCGAAGCGCTGGTGCAACTGGCAGAAACCTATGAACGCATTTACATCGACACGCCCCCGGCGCTGAACTTCTTTACCCGGGCCGCGCTGATTGGTGCCAGCGGCTGCCTGATCCCGTTTGATTGCGACAGCTTCTCACGCCAGGCGCTCTATGCGTTGATGGAAAACGTGCAGGAAATCCGGGCCGACCACAACCCCGGGCTGCAGATCGATGGCATTGTGGTGAACCAGTTCCAGGCCCGTGCCAACCTGCCTCAGCGCATGGTGGCTGAACTCATCGAAGAAGGCCTGCCGGTGCTGCAACCGTATTTGCCTTCGTCGGTGCGCATTCGCGAGTCACACGAGCAGTCGCTGCCCATGATCCATCTCGACCCCAACCACAAAATTACGCTGGCGCTGGTGGAGTTGCACGACGGCTTGCGGGCCTGATCGGCTTGAGTCACTTCCATGCACAACGTGTCACGCGGTAGCCTGGTTTTGTTCAAATTTCTGAGCGCTCTGCTGCTGGCTCTGGGTACGTGCCTGCCACTTTTGGCGCAGCCCCTGGTGCCGGCGCCTGCAGCCAATCAGAACCTGGCCCAGGTCGCTTCCGAGGGCCCGGTGCGTCATTTCAACCGTGACATTGCGGTGCTGCGCGGCACGCTCTACGACGTGTCGGCCTCAGACCGGGCGCGCCGGGCGCAGACGCGCATCAACGAACTGCTGGACCAGCCTGGTGCGCACAAGGTCACTCAAAAGGCGGAATCCGCCGGGGTCATGCTGCAAATTGACGGCGCCACCGCGTTTTTTATCACGCCAGACGATGTGGACAAGCTCAACAACGAGACGCTGGAGGCCATCGCCCAGCGTGCCACCGTGGCGCTGCAACAGAGCATTGACGCCAGTCGCGAAAGCCGCAGCCTGAATGGTTTTTTGCGATCCCTTGGGCAGGCGACGCTGGCCACGCTGGTGGCAGGTGGGCTGGCCTGGTTGCTGGTGCGTGGGCGGCGCGCCCTGGGCCAATGGCTGGCGGCGGTGTTGCATGCCCATGTGGAACGCTTGCAAGTGGGGGGTGTCCAGTTTCTGCACACGCGGCGGGTGGTGCGCGCGGCACAGGCCACGCTGACCGGGTTATACCGTGTGCTGATGTTTGTCATCGCCTATGAATGGCTCAGTCAGGTGCTGGCCAGTTTTGCCTACACACGCCGCTGGGGCGAACTGCTTAACGATTTTTTGTGGGACCTGTCTGCCAGCATGGGCAGCGCCGTGGCGGCCGCACTGCCAGGCCTTTTTACCGCACTGGTGATTTTTTACCTGACGCGCCTGGCCACCCATGCGATGGACCGGTTTTTTAACCGTGTCGGCCGCGGCGAGATCCAGTTGCAATGGCTCGATGCTGAGGTGGCGGACCCAACCAGGCGCATCTTCAAGATCGTGGTCTGGCTGTTTGCGCTGGCCATGGCCTACCCTTATTTGCCGGGTTCCCACACACAGGCGTTTCAGGGTCTGTCGGTGCTGCTGGGCCTGATGATCTCGCTGGGGGCGTCCAATCTGGTGGGGCAGGCCGCCAGCGGCTTGATCCTGACCTATGGCCGCGTCTTTCGTCAGGGGGAATACGTGCGCCTGGGCGAACATGAAGGCACGGTGGCTGACCTGGGCATGTTTTTCACGCGCATTCGCACCGGCATGGGCGAAGAGCTGACGCTGTCCAACTCGGCGGTACTCAATGCCACCACTAAAAATTACTCCCGCAACGTCAAGGGCCGCGGATATTCGCTCGACACCCAGGTCACCATTGGCTACGACACACCGTGGCGCCAGGTGCACGCCATGCTGATCGACGCCGCCCGGCGCACGCCCGGTGTGCTGTCCGAGCCTGCGCCGCAGGTGTTTCAAACCGCCTTGAACGACTGGTACCCGCAGTACCGGCTGGTGTGCGTGGCCGTACCCTCGGAACCGCGCCCGCGCGCCTTGGTGCTGAGCGCCTTACACGCCAACATTCAGGACGTGTTCAACGAGCACGGTGTGCAAATCATGTCGCCGCAGTACATTGCCGATCCCGCCGAACCCAAGGTGGTGCCGCCAGATCAGTGGTACGCAGCCCCGGCGGTCGGCCCGGATGAGCGTTAAAAGAACTGCAATGAGCAGTCGTCAAGATGCAGTTTGAGGCTGCGTCTGGCTAACTCCAGGTGTCCATCAAGGCCCCGCCTTGCTCGATCAGGAATTCCTTGAAGGCCAGCGCAGCGGGGGACAGCTTCTTGCTGCGCAGGTGCGTCACATACCAGTGGTTGATTTGTGGCAAGCCTTGCACATCGAGCAGCGCCAGGTGGCCGCTGGCAAGCTCGTGGCGCACCGTGCGCATCGACAAAAAGCTCAGGCCCATGCCGGCCATCACCGCTTGCTTGATGGTCTCGTTGCTGGGCATGGCCATCACCACTTGCAGGGGCGTCTTGTTTTCCTCGAACAGGCGCTGCATGGCGGCCCGCGTGCCGGAACCTTCCTCGCGCACTAAAAATTTGTAATCGGCCAGGGCACTGAACGGCAGGTTTTTGCGCCGCACCAGGGGATGGTCGGGCGCGGCCACCATGGCCAGCGGGTTGGTGGCAAACACGGTGGCTTCGCAGTCGAGGTGGCTGGGCGTGCGGCCCATGACCACCAGGTCGGCCTCGCTGCGCGCCAGCAGGCCCAGCACGTTTTCCCGGTTGTCGATGCTGAGCTGCACATGGATGCCGGGGTTGAGCTTGCCAAAGCGCATCAGCAGCATGGGCACAAAATATTTGGCCGTGCTGACCACCGCCAGCTCAATGCGACCCTGCTTCAGGCCCACATGCTCGGCCATCTGGTCTTCCAGGTCCTTGAATTGACGCATGGCCGCCGTGGCGTGGGTCAAAAATATTTCACCGGCGTGGGTGAGCTGGATGTTGCGTCCAATCGGCTCGATCAGTGCCAGGCCAAAGGCGTCTTCAAGCTGGCGGATCTGCATCGATACCGCCGGCTGGGTGACAAACAGGCGTTCTGCCGCTTTGGAGACCGAACGGTGGCGTGCCACTTCCATAAAAGTCTGAATTTGCTTGAAGGTGTAGGGACGCATCGGTGTCTCCAGATTTCATCAGGTGTTACTGATGATTATTGAATAAAACGTGATTGGAGTTTATGGGTTTGGGCGATTAAAGTAAATCCATGCCGCAAAAAAGTGGCCCATACAACCGAACCCAAAGAAAGCCATTCATGTCCCAGCTGTCGACCGCCAATACGCTGCAAGCCCTCATCTTTGATGTGGACGGCACCCTGGCTGACACCGAGCGTGCGCACATGGCAGCCTTCAACCATGCCTTCAGGGAAATCGGTCTGGACTGGGTTTGGGACGAAGCACTTTATACCGGGCTGCTCAATATTTCGGGTGGAAAAGAGCGCATCCTGCATTACTGGAAGCAGGTCCATCCGGACATCAAGGCACTCAATGCGCAGGACTTGACCGACCGCATCGACCGCATCCACCAGCTCAAAACAGCGGCTTATGAGCAGGCTGTCAACCAGGGCGAGGTGAGCCTGCGCCCCGGTGTGCTCAGGCTCATGGACGAGGCGCTTGCCGCCGGGCTGCAACTGGCCATTGCCACCACCACCTCGCCGGTCAATATTGCCGCCCTGTTGCGTCATGCCATCGGTGCCGACTGGCGCATGAATTTCTCCGCCATTGGTGATGCCTCGACGGCGCCCATCAAGAAACCGCATCCGCAAGTGTATTTACAGATGCTGGCGGCCTTGCAACTGCCTGCCAGCCAGTGCCTGGCGTTTGAAGACTCGAACAATGGGCTGCGCGCCGCTACGGCTGCCGGGCTGGCCACCATCGTCACACCCAACCCTTTCACCGCGCACCATGATTTCACTGGGGCATTGCGCGTGGTGCCGGACTTGAGTCAGGTCAATCTGGTGCAATTGCGCCAGTGGCACAGCGCCTATTTCAGATAAATGGCGCTGAACTGCATTACCCTCAAGAATTTCAAACTTTACAGAAAGCCTCCCCATGAGCACTTCCCCCATTTTGCGTTTGGCTCCCAGTATTTTGTCGGCTGACTTTGCCCGTCTGGGTGAGGAAGTGCGCGCCATTGAAGCCGCCGGTTGCGACCTGGTGCACTTTGACGTGATGGACAACCACT
>JAQSDS010000047.1 GCA_029946045.1 Rhodoferax sp. | reverse complement strand
CGGTGAACTCGTCCACAATCACCACCTCGCCGTCCTGCACCACGTAATGCTGGTCGCGCAGGTAAAGATGGTTGGCACGCAGCGCAGCGTACAAATGGTGCATCAGCGTGATATTGGCCGGGTCATACAGGCTGGCGCCTTCGGCCAGCAGGCCCATCTCGAACAAAATACGCTCGGCATTTTCATGGCCGCGCTCGGTCAGGAACACCTGACGGGTTTTTTCGTCCAGGGTAAAGTCGCCGGCCTTGATGATGCCTTCCCCGGTGTGCGGGTCGGCCTCGCCCTCTTGTTGTTCCAGCTGCGGCACGATGCGGTTGATGGCCACATACAAGTCGGTCTGGTCTTCAGCCTGGCCGCTGATGATGAGCGGGGTGCGCGCCTCGTCGATCAGGATCGAGTCCACTTCGTCAACGATGGCGTAGTTCAGGCCACGCTGCACCCGGTCGGCGGCCTCATAGACCATGTTGTCGCGCAGGTAGTCAAAACCGTATTCGTTGTTGGTGCCGTAGGTGATGTCGGAGCGGTAGGCGGCCTGCTTTTCTTCGCGCGGCATGTTGGGCAGGTTGATGCCCACCGACAGGCCCAGAAAGTTGTACAGCCGTCCCATCCATTGGGCATCGCGGTTGGCCAGGTAGTCGTTGACCGTCACCACGTGCACGCCCTTGCCGCTCAGGGCATTCAGGTACACGGGCAAGGTGGCGGTCAGGGTTTTACCCTCGCCGGTGCCCATTTCGGAAATTTTGCCGTTGTGCAAGGACATGCCGCCGAGCAACTGCACATCGAACGGGCGCATTTTCATGACCCGTTTGGAGCCCTCGCGCACCACGGCAAAAGCCTCGGGCAAGATCGCATCAAGCGTCTCACCTTTGGCCAGCCGTTCCTTGAAGGCCTCGGTTTTGGCGCGCAGATCGTCGTCGGAAAGCTGTTCCAGACTGGCTTCCATCGCGTTGATTTTGGCCACGGTGTGGCGGTATTTTTTGAGCAGGCGGTCGTTGCGGCTGCCGAAAATTTTGGTGAGGAAGTTGATGGCCATGAATACCGTGCGTACAGCCTGACTGTTGGCGTCAAACCTGCGGCGCAATCCTTTGTTACAAACTGACTTGAATGGGGGCAGCGCATTGAGCGTCAAATGACATCAAACACCGTCCAGTTGCCCCCATTTTACCTGCGCGCCAGGACCACCTGGCCAGCGCGCCAGCGACCGGCCGCCGGGCACCCGTTCACGGGGTGAGGCGCCGCCTTCATTCAAGCTGGCGGCCATCCGTGATAATCAACGCCACCTGCCATGACCGCCAAAAAATGAACCGCCGCCAGCCCTCTGTGACCTTGCTGCAAGCCAGCCAGAATAATGCCAGCCTGGCAAAACTGATGGAGCTGAACCGTGCCTCCAAAGCACGCTTTGACGCCATAAACGCCCTGATTCCCGAGACCCTGCGGCCCAACGTGACCGCCGGGCCCCTCACCGAGGGCGTCTGGTGCCTGTTGCTCAGCAACACCACCACCGCCGCCAAACTGCGCCAGCTGCTGCCCGCTTTTGAGGCGCATCTGCGCGTGCAGCAGCTGGAGGTCAAAAGCATCCGACTCAAAGTCAGCACAGGTAGCAGCTCAGGGCGGTATTAAGCGCACCTTTCAGGTAGTACGGAAGCTAAAGCAGCGTACCGCGCGCCGCGATCGGCCAGATTGCCTCGACGTGGTCGCCCCTGATGCACACCATTTCATCGTAGAGGTTGACGGTGGGGTCGCAATGCCCCGGCACCAGCATCAGCGCGTCACCCAGGGCCAGGGACGAATCCGCCGGAACCTCGAGCACGCCATGGTCATCAGCCGCCTTCACGTACCTGAGTTCGGGGCGCTGCCAGACCGTGGGCATGCCTGAATCGACGCTGGAAGCCTTCAGGCCGGCATCGAGCACCGCCCGTGTCGCTTGGGTGCGACTCAGCACCGCGCTGCGCACAAACAGCGCGTGCTCAAAAGGCACGTCCTGGACGCCTGGCTGGTTATCGCCATAGTCACGGTCCATGAAAATGTAAGAGCCCGCCTGGATCTCGTTGAAGACGCCAGAGTCGCGCTCAAGCAAAAAGGTACCCGTGCCCGCCCCGGTGATGCGTTCGACCTGCAGGCCGTCGGCCTCGATCAGCGCGCGGCTGAGCCGGGCCGCTTGCGACGCCTGCGCAATCGCCTGCTCGCGCTCTGGCGGCGTGCGCTGGTGTTGCGCCGCACCGTGGTAGCACTGCAAGCCGGCAAAGCGCAAGGGCGGCCGGTCGGCAATCAGGCGTGCCAGCTGGGCTGCGGCCGCGCCGGGCGTGACACCACAGCGCTGCCCGCCCACTTCCACCTCCACATAGACGTCGATCGCCACGCCCTGACTGCGCGCCATGTCGGCCAGCGCCAGCACCTGCAGCGGGTCATCCACCAGCACGCCCATGCGTGCGCGCCGGGCCAGCTCGGCCAGATGCAGCAGCTTGGCCGTGCCCACCAGCTGATTGGTCAGCAGCACGTCGTCGATGCCGGCCTCGACAAACACAGCGGCTTCACTGACTTTCTGGCAACAAATGCCGATGGCGCCCAGTGCGATCTGGCGAAGCGCAATCTCGGGGCATTTATGGCTTTTGGCATGGGCACGCAGTCGCACCGGATGGCCCTTGAGTGCAGCCATCATGCGCTGCAGGTTGCGCTCAAAGGCATCAAGGTCGAGCACCAGCGCGGGTGTGTCGATGGCGCTGACCAGGTCACCAGCCTGGGCGGCTCTCCAGGGCAGCATCAGACGCAGCGCCCGCCGTCCACCTCAATACAGACGCCACTGATGAATGCCGCTTCGTCGCTGGCCAGGTAGAGCGCGGCATTGGCGACATCGAGCGCAGTGGAAAAACGCCCGAGCGGAATCGTGGCGCGGAATTTGGCCATGCGTTCATCGGTCAGGGGTCCGCCGGCAAATTCAGCCGACAGCCCGGTCTCGGGGTTGAACACCGGGTTGATGCAGTTGACCCGGATGTTGTCGGGGCCAAGCTCGGCCGCCAGCGACTTGGAGGTCGTGATCACAGCACCTTTGGAGCCGTTGTACCAGGTGAGGCCAGGGCGCGGGCGCACCCCCGCTGTCGACGCAATGTTGATAAAGCTGCCGCCGCCCTGGGCGCGAAACACCGGCGTGGCGTGCACCGTGGCCAGGTACACGCTCTTGACGTTGACGGCGTAGCACTTGTCGAATTCGTCTTCGGTCACCTCCAACGCGGGCCGGTTGCGGTGCGTCCAGCCAGCGTTGTTGACCATCACGTCGAGCCGGCCGTAAGCCTGCACCGCAGCCGCCACCAGCGCCTTGACCTGCTCCGAGTTGGTGACATCGGCCGCCACAAACGAAGCTGTACCACCCGCTTCGACGATCTCTTTCACTACGGCTTCGCCCAATGCGGCGTCGATGTCATTGACGATCACTCTCGCGCCTTCAGCGGCCAGCCGCAGCGCAATGCCTTTGCCGATGCCTTGACCGGCGCCGGTGACGATGATGGATTTGTGGTTGACGCGCATGGCTTTTTCCTTTGAGTGATTCAGTTCAGAAGTGGGGGAGTGGTAGCAGCCTGGCTTGTCTGGAAGTCCATCGTCGCGAGGGCGGGGGACACGCAGCAGAACGCTCTCCCGCCCAGGCTCCTAGCCATGTTTGATGGCCACCGTCTTGAGGGTGGTGAAGCCCTGCAGCGCTTCAAAGCCTTTTTCGCGACCATAGCCCGAGGACTTGACGCCGCCAAAGGGCAGCTCGACACCGCCACCGGCGCCATAGTTGTTGATGAAGACCTGGCCGCTGCGGATGCGCCGCGCCATACGGAACTGGCGCGCGCCGTCAGCCGTCCAGACACCCGCCACCAACCCGAACTGCGTGGCGTTTGCCAGCGCCACGGCATGGTCTTCGTCGCGGAAAGACATGGCGCACAGCACCGGGCCAAAAATTTCCTGCTGCGCCAGCCGGTGCTGCACCGGCACATCGCGCAGCAAGGTGGGAGCCTGGTAAAAGCCGGACTCGGGCGCTTCATCGACCACGCTGCCCTGCGCCACCATGCTGATGTTGTCGGCCTGGGCATCGCTTAAAAAGTCCCAGACGCGTTGCTGCTGGCTTTGGCGGATCAACGGCCCCAGGTCCAGGTCCATGCTGGCCGGGCCGGCGCGCAAATTTTCAAACATTGCACCCAGGCGTTCCAGCAGCGGCTCGTAAATGGCCTGATCCACCAGCAGACGCGAGCCGGCCGAGCAGGTTTGCCCGGCGTTTTGCACGATGGCGTTGACCACTGCCGGCAGGGCCGCATCCAGATCAGCGTCGGCAAAGACAATTTGCGGGCTCTTGCCGCCCAGCTCCAGCGTCACCGGGCAGTGCCGCTGCGCTGCCACCTGCTGGATCAGGGTGCCCACCGAGGGGCTGCCGGTAAAGCTGATGTGATCAATGCCGGGGTGACGCGCCAGGGCATCACCCACCTCGTGGCCGTAACCCGTGACGATGTTGAGCGCACCGGCCGGGAAACCCACCTCCACGGCCATTTGCGCGACGCGGATCAGCGACAGGCAAGCATCTTCGGCCGGCTTGACCACACAGGCGTTGCCGGCTGCCAGGGCGCCGCCGATGCTGCGGCCAAAAATCTGCATCGGGTAGTTCCAGGGGATGACGTGCCCGGTGACGCCGTGCGGCTCGTGCCAGGTCAGCACGCTGTAGCCGTCCAGGTAGGGAATGGTGTCGCCGTGCAGCTTGTCACAGGCACCGGCATAAAACTCGAAATAACGCGCCAGCGCCACCGCATCGGCGCGTGCCTGGCGCGTCGGTTTGCCGCAGTCACGCTGCTCCAGCGCAGTCAGCTCGTCCACACCCTGCGCCACGCGTGCCGACAGGCGCATCAGCAGGCGGCCGCGTTCAGCCGCCGGGGTCTTGCTCCAGACCGTGTCAAAGCACTGGCGCGCGGCACGCACCGCATCGTCCATGTCTTGCCCGTTACTGCGCTGGATGTGGTCAAACACCTGGCCGTCGGAGGGGTCCAGCATGGCGATCGTCTGACCGGAAGAAGAAACTTGTGGGGCGTTGCCGATAAAGTTGAGTTGCATGGTTTGACTCGATGCGAAAGGAAAACGGCTTGCGAATTTCAGTCTTTTTTCGGCTCAGTGGCAACGCCGTTGAGCGTGTTCAGGCTGTTGATCAGATGCGGGATGAACTGCGGCGTGTAGCCCTGGTTGGTGGCCACCGTGTAGGTGTTGTGCACGGCATCGCCCAGGTAGGACACGGCCCGGGCTTCGCCGGTCATGCGGGCGTAATAACGCATGTCCTTGTGCGCGTTGCCGATCGAAAAGCGGAACATCTGGTCGTTGCCCTCCAGCACATAGGGGCGCAGGCGCTGGAACGCCGTGCTGTTGGCACCGCCTGAATCAATCACGTCACACAACACGGCCAGATCGACCCCGGTCTTGCTGGCGCAGGAAAACGCCTCGGCCAGGATGGCGGCGTTGCCCAGCACCACAAACTGGTGCAAGAGCTTGGTGGTATGCCCGGCGCCGACCGCGCCGCAGTAAAAAATGTTCTTGGCAAAGCACTCAAACACCGGCCGCACCCGCTCCAGCACCGCCGGGTCGCCGCCCACCAGCAGGTTGAGTTGGCCCTCTTCGGCATGTTTGGGGGTGCCCGTCAGGGCCGCGTCCAGAAACAACGCGCCCTTGGCAGCAACAGCGGCCGCCAAGTGGCGCGTGGAGTCGGGCTGGGATGTCGAGCAGTCCACCACCACCGTGCCCGGCCGGATGCCTTCAAGCACACCGTGCTGGCCCAGCACCACGTCCTCGACTTCGGGCGAGCCGGTCACACAGATGATGAGCACATCGGCCATGGCCGCTACGTCGGCCGAGGTGGCCAAGCTCTGCGCCCCCGCTGCCAACAAATCCGCGCAGCGGGCGGCAGCCTCGTCCGAGCGCACCAGCAGCCCCGTGGCATGCCCCTTGGCCAGCACATGCCCGGCCATGCCGCGGCCCATCATGCCCAGGCCGATGAAACCGACCGTGAGTGGGCTTGAAACATCTTTCATGTTGTGTTCTCTTGTGGGTGATGGGGTGATGACTGCGCGGTCACAGGTAGGGTTTGAGCCAGCCCAGACCGGCCGAGGTGCCGCCCGCTTGCGTGTTGGCAGGACGGTACTCGCAGCCGATCCAGCCGCTGTAACCGAGCTCGTCGAGCAGCGCAAACAAATAGGGGTGGTTGATCTCGCCCAGGTCCGGCTCGTGGCGCTGCGGCACCCCGGCCACCTGCAGGTGGCCGACCCGTCCGGTGGCCAAGTACTTGCGGATTTTCATGGCCAGGTCGCCTTCGACAATCTGGCAGTGGTACAGGTCCATCTGCACCTTGAGGTTGGGCGCGCCGACGTCGGCCAGCACGGCGTGCGCCACGTCCTGACGGTTCAGGTAAAAGCCGGGAATGTCACGGGTGTTGATGGGTTCGATCAGCACATCCATCCCCTGTTTGGCGGCCTCTTGTGCGGCCCAGCGCAGGTTGCCAAGGTAGGTGGGGTAAAGCGCTTCATGCGTGGTGCCCGCCGGCAGCAAGCCAGCCATCACATGCACGCGCGGGCAGGCCAGCGTGACCGCGTAGTCCAGTGCTTTGGCCATGCCGACGCGAAACTCGTCTTCGCGCCCTGGCAGGCAGGCCAGGCCGCGCTCACCCGCATCCCAGTCGCCCGGCGGGGCATTGAACAGCACCTGCTGCAAGCCGTGGGCTTTCAGGCGCGCGGCAATATCTTCCTTGGCAAAGGCATAGGGAAACAAGTACTCCACCGCTTTGAAGCCATCTTTGGCGGCGGCTTCAAAGCGGTCCAGAAACGCGTGTTCCTGGTAGAGCATGGACAAGTTGGCAGCAAATTTGGGCATGGATTCACCATCGGGCGCCGAAGGTCTGGCGCAGTTCGTTGATTTGGGAATCGGCCAGTGGCTTGGGCGCGTTGGCGCTCAGGCACATCAGCCGGGCGGTTTCTTCAAGTTCTTCAGGGTCGCCATGGCGGCCGCTGGCGAGTCGTGCCAGACATTGGGACCCAGGCGCGTCAGCATGACCGCGCGAATCGGCGTGCCAGCGTCACCGTAGCGGCTGATGGTTTGAGCAACCTCTTGCGCGGCTTGCGGGTCGCCGGGACGGTAGTAATCAATGATGGGCACATGGCCGACTTTCATGACGAAGTAAGGCGTGAGGGCTGGCAACAACTCGGCTGACCCCAGCATCTCAGCCCGCAGTGTCAAAGCCACACAGTGCGTGCTGTGGGTATGGATGACACAGCGGGTCTGGGCATCAAAGGCGCGGGCTGCCCGGTAAATCTGGCTGTGCAGGGCGATGGTTTTGCTGGCTTTGTCACCGCTGAGTTGTTGCGCTTGATCATCCAGCCGAGCGAGGTGGGCAGGCTCCAGGTCACCCAGACAGGCATCGGTCGGGGTGATCAAAAAGCCGCCGCCCTCGGATTCATCCAGGCGCACACTGATGTTGCCCGCCGTGGCGTGCACGTAGCCGCGCTCAAACAGGCTGCGGCCAACACGGCATATTTCCTCGCGGGCTTGCGATTCGGTCATGACTTGTGCTGCTCCAGCCACTGCGCTAGGAGCCTGGGCGGCAGAGCGTTCTGCGCAG
>JAQSDS010000046.1 GCA_029946045.1 Rhodoferax sp. | reverse complement strand
GCTGGCGCAGCACCATCAGGCGGCGGTTGTTGTCAAACTGGGGCAGGGTTTCGCCATTGATGCGTTTGGCTTCTTCGGCAAACCACTCGACAAAGCTGGCGCCATAGGCAACTTCGCCCTTGGCCTCGGGCAGCGGTTTGCCCTGCTCAGCGGTCATGATGCGGCCAAGATCGTCCTGGTTGGCCATGAGCAGGTCGTACCATTTACGCAAAATGATGCTGCGTTCTTTGGCGGTCTTGCTGCGCCAGGCCGGCCAGGCAGCGTTGGCGGCGGCGACGGCTTGTTCTGCTTCGGCTGGGCCCAGGTTGGCCACGTCGGCCAGATGGGCGCCGGTGGCCGGGTCGGTCACGGCAAAGCGGCTGGCACCTGCCACCCATTGGCCGTTGATGAGCGCATCGGTTTTAAGCAGGGTGGGGTCTTTGAGCAGGGCGAAGGGAGTGGTCATGATGCTTGGTTAAATTGAGAAGGTGTAGCTGTGAATATTAACGTCTGGTGACACCGGGCAGCACGCACAGCATCTCGTAGAGCAAATTGGCCCCGAGCAGGGCGGTATTGCCGGTGGTGTCGTAGGCTGGCGAGACTTCCACCAGGTCAGCACCAACCAGGTTGAGGCCATGGCAGCCGCGAATGATTTCCAGGGCCTGTGGCACGCTCAGGCCGCCGATCTCGGGCGTGCCGGTGCCTCCGGCGAAGGCAGGGTCGATGCCGTCGATGTCAAAGCTCAGGTAGCAGGGCGTGGTGCCAATCTGATCGCGAATTTTTGCCATCAGCGGTGCGAGCGACTGGTACCAGATTTCATGGGCGGGGACCAGGGTGAAGCCTTGCCGGCGAGGCCAGTCGAAGTCGTCAGACGCGTAGCCGCTGCCACGCAGGCCAATCTGAAATACCTTGTTGCAATCGAGCAGGTTTTCTTCAACAGCGCGCCTGAACGGTGTGCCGTGCGCAATGCGCTCGCCAAACATGTCGTCGTTCACATCAGCGTGGGCGTCCACGTGCACCAGCGCAACCGGGCCATGTTTGGCGGCCAAGGCGCGAAGAATGGGCAGCGCAATGGTGTGGTCGCCACCCAGCGTCAAGGGAATGCAATTGGCAGCCAGCACGGGTTCATAAAACGCCGTGATGATGGCCAGGGACTTTTCCAGCGAATAAGTGTTGATGGGCACGTCACCCAGGTCAGCCACTTGCAGGGTGTCGAACGGCGCGGCTCCGGTGGCCATGTTGTAGGGCCGGATCAGGCTGGATTCGGCACGAATCTGGCGAGGCCCAAAGCGCGCGCCAGGCCGGTTTGAGGTACCGATGTCGAGCGGAATGCCAATGAACGCAGCATCGAGCCCTTGCGCTGACTCGGCCACGGGCAGGCGCATCATGCTGGCCAGGCCACCAAAGCGCGGCATGGCATTGCCTGAAAGAGGCTGATTTTTTGGTGTCATGTTGAAACTTGTGGGCTTAGCGCCGTCTGCCGCGCAACCACTCCAGCCCCAGCATCAGGGTGGTGGTAAAGATGATCAGCAGGGTGGCTACCGCTGCAATGGTTGGGTTGATGTTTTCACGAATGCCGGTGAACATCTGGCGCGGCAGTGTGACCTGGGTCGGACCGGCAATAAACAGCGTGACCACCACTTCGTCAAATGAGGTGGCAAAGGCAAACAAGGCGCCCGAAATAACACCGGGCGCAATGATGGGCAGGGTGACGCGGAAAAAGGTGGTCAACGGCCCGGCGCCCAAGCTCAGGGAGGCGCGAATCAGGTTGTTGTTGAAGTTTTGCAGGGTGGCCAGCACGGTGGTGAGCACGAAGGGCGCACCCAATGCGGCGTGCACCAGCACCAGACCCAGGTAGGTGTCGTTGATGCCAATGCGGGCAAAAAACAGATAGGTGCTGACGCCCACCACCACAATGGGCACAACCATGGGTGCAATCAGCAGGCTCATCAGCGCGCCCTTGCCCCAGAAGTTGACGCGCGCCAGGCCGACGGCTGCCATGGTGCCCAGGACGGTGGCCAGAATGGTGGCTAATGGCGCCACGATAAAGCTGTTGCGGGTGGCGCGTGCCCATTCGGCCGACGAAAACAGGTTGTCGTACCACTGCATCGACCAGCCCGGCATGGGGTAGGACAGGAACGAACTGGAAGAAAACGACAGCGGCATGATGACCAAGATAGGCAGCAGCAAAAACAGCAGCACCAGGACCCCAAGACCGCGCAGGGCGTACCAGCCGAGCTTGTCGGCGAAGGTGGCATAAGCCGGGAAAACAGGACGAGCAGGTAAAGACATGGCGCTTATCCCAGGCTGAGTTCAGACTTGACCACACGGCGGTACACCGCGTACAGCACCAGCGTGGCCGACAGCAGCACGGCACCCAGCGCACAAGCCATGCCCCACTTGACTGTTAGGTTGGTGTATTGGGCGATGTAGTAGCTCAGCATCTGGTCGTCTGCGCCACCCAGCAGCGCTGGCGTGACGTAATAGCCGATGCTCAAAATGAACACCAGCAGGCCACCGGCGCCAATACCCGGAAATGTTTGCGGCACATAGACCCGGAAAAACGCCGCCAAAGGCGAACTGCCCAGCGACACGGCAGCGCGCAGGTAGGTGGGCGGTACCGACTTCATGACGCTGTACAGCGGCAGGATCATGAAGGGCAGGAGAATGTGTACCATGGCAATGATGACCCCAAGGCGGTTGAAAAGCAGGGGTAGGGGGTCGCTGATCAGCCCCAGCCCCATCAGCGAACGGTTCACCAGTCCATTGGACTGCAGCAGCACAATCCAGGCTGCCGAGCGCACCAGAATCGAAGTCCAGAAAGGCACCAGCACCAGAATCATCAAGATGTTGGCCTGGCGCGCTGACAGGGTGGACAACCAGTAAGCCAGCGGATAACCGAGCAGCAGGCAAAAAATGGTGACCACGGCACTGATCTCGAAGGTGCGCAGCAATATGCGGCTGAAGGCCGCCGACTCAGCATCGACCTTGACAATGTCACCCTGAAGATCGCGCTTCAGGTCAACCGAGGTCAGCAAGTAGTCTGGGGTCCAGCGCGAGCCGTTTTTCGCAATGGCCTGCCAGTAGCCCGGCTCTGCCCAGCGGGGGTCGAGTTCAAGCATGTGCGCCTTGACCTGGGCCGGGTTCAGGCCCGAATCAAAGGGCAGGGCGCGGTAGGTGGTCATGACCAGCGAGCGGGCGCCACTGATTTCACTGTTGAGGCGGCGCGCCAGACCGCCGGCATCAGACTGTTCGGTAATTTTGGCCAGGTCAGCGGCCAGCGCCGCGTAGGCGGCATCGGGCGGGGTTGAGGCACGGTCCCATTGATGCAGGGCATCTACCGTCTGGCTCAGCGTGCTGGCCACTTCAGGATTTTCAACGGCGCGTACCAGCAGCGCGCCGATGGGAACAATGAAAACGGCCAGCAGAAAGACCAGCAGCGGTAAGGTCAGAGAGATGGCAAAGGTTTTTTTGCGGCGCTCGGAGCGCCGTAATTGAGCCGCCAGGGTGCCAGGAATCACGGGTTTGGCGACTGTCATTGCCATCTCTCCTATTCAGTTTTACTGTGCAGCCCAGGCGGAAAAACGCTTTTCAAGCGCTTCGCCCTGGTCGGCCCAGAAACTCACGTTGAATTGCAGCGCGCTCTTGGCGTTGGCAGGCGCAGTGGGCAGCTGTGCCAGCACCTTGGCGTCGAGCTTGGCAAGTGCCTTGGTGTTGGTGGGGCCATAAGCGATGTTCTTCGCGTATTCGGCTTGGGCGTCTGCGCTGCTGGCCAGGGCGATGAACTTCAGGGCGGCGTCCTTGTTGGGCGTGCCTTTGGGCATGACCCAGTAGTCGAGGTCATAGATGCCACCGGTCCAGGTGATTTTGAGGTTTTTACCCTCACGCTGGGCGGCATCGATGCGGCCGTTGTAAGCGGTGGTCATGACCACGTCGCCAGCCACCAGAAACTGGGGCGGCTGGGCACCGGCTTCCCACCACTGGATATTGGGCTTGAGTTCGGTCAGCTTCTTGAAGGCACGGTCAGCACCTTCTTTGGTCATCAGCACCTTGTAGACATCGGCCACTGGCACGCCGTCGGCCATCAGGGCGAATTCGACGTTGTAGCGGGCACCCTTGCGCATGGCGCGTTTGCCGGCAAACTTCTTCACGTCCCAGAAGTCAGCCCAGGTGGTGGGCGCGGTTTTGAGCTTGTCTGCGTTGTAGGCCATCACGGTGGACCAGACGAAGGTGCCAATGCCGCACTCGTGAATGGCAGCCGGCGTGAAATCAGCCTTGTTGCCAATCTTGCTGTAGTCGAGCTTCTCGAACAGGCCTTCGTCGCAGCCGCGGGTCACGTCAGGGGATTCGACCTCGACCACGTCCCAGTTGACTTTTTTGGACTCGACCATGGCCTTGATCTTGGCTTGCTCGCCGTTGTATTCCACGCCGATCACCTTGTTGCCGCTGGCTTTTTCATAAGGGGCAAAGTAGGCCACTTTCTGGGCATTGCCATTGGCACCGCCGAAATTGACCACGGTCAGCTGGGTCTCGGCCTGGCTGGCCAATGCGACAAACGCGGCGCATGCGGCCACAAGGGGTTTGAGTGTCATGAAGGATCTCCTGGTTTATTGATAAAAACAAAAACGACAAAAATGCATGCAGTCTAAAGATAGACCCGCAAATGCTCGGGGGGCAGTTGAAGCCAGATGGCATCGCCCGGATGGGGCATGGCCTGGCTCGACAGCGCAATCTTGACAGTGGCGTTGACCTGGTTGGCGACCACGCAGCGCAGGCGCAAATGGTCACCCAAATAAATCACATCATTGACATTGGCGCGCAGGCCGTTGACCGCCGGTTGTTCGGTGCCCGGCTGGGGCCAGATGCGCTCCGGACGGATGCAGGCCTGCACCGCTTGACCGACATGGGCGGCGTTCACATTGATGCCCGTTAAGGTATTGCCACAGGGCAATTGCACGGTGCAGTTGGCACCTTGAATGGCGGTTACTTTGCCCTTGAACACCGTGTTGTCGCCGACAAAGCCAGCGACAAAGCGGTTGGCAGGGGTTTCATAAAGTTTGGTGACCTCGTCAATTTGTTGAATGGCCCCATCGTTGAAAACCGCTACCCGGTCCGACATGGTTAGCGCCTCAGACTGGTCGTGCGTGACGTAAACAAAGGTCAGTCCGAGTTTGCGGTGCAGTTCCTTGAGCTCCAGCTGCATGTGCTCGCGCAGTTGTTTGTCGAGCGCGCCCAGTGGCTCATCCATCAGAACCAGTTGTGGGTCAAACACCAGTGCGCGCGCCAGTGCAATGCGCTGTTGCTGGCCGCCAGAGAGTTGGCCTGGGTAGCGGGCACTCAAGTTGTCCATTTGCACCATTTCGAGCGCCCGCATGACCTTGGTCTCACGCTCCGACTTGCCCATTTTGCGGACTGTCAGCGGATACGCGACATTGTCAGCAATCGTCATGTGCGGAAACAGTGCATAGTTTTGAAACACCATGCCAAAGTTGCGCTTGTGCGGTGGTGTTTTGGTGATGGGCTTGCCTTTGAGAAAAATCTCGCCGGAGGTGGGCGACTCAAAGCCGGCCAGCATCATCAGGGTGGTGGTTTTGCCTGAACCCGAAGGCCCCAGCAGCGATAAAAATTCTCCGCTTTTAATCTCCAGGTTCAGCTCACGCACCACCAGGGTGCTGCCATCGTAGGTTTTTTGAACCTCCGCAAATTTGACAAGGATGTCGTTGGTGGACATAGGTGGTAGCAGCCTTTATTGCGCAGATCTGGTGTTGAAAATCAAGCGAGTGCCTGGACGTCGGAGAAGTCGCAAAGAGCGTGCCAGATTACTGAACCGCAGCCAGACAGGCCTCGATGATGGCCAGGCCTTCGTCCACGATGGCGTCGCTGGCGGTCAGGGGCACCAGAATACGCACCACGTTGCCGTAGGTGCCGCAGGTCAGCAGGATCAGGCCGCGCTTGGTGGCTTCCGAGGCCAGCGCCTTGGCCATATCGGCATTGGGCTGGTGCGGGTCGCCGTTTTTGCACAGTTCGATGGCCACCATGGCACCCAAGCCGCGCACGTCAGCGATACAGTTGAATTTGCCGGCCATGGTCTTCAGGCTGTTCATCATGTGAGCGCCGAGTTGGCGGCTGCGTTCCAGCAGGTTTTCTTTCGCAAACACGTCCAGCACCGCCAGCGCCGCTGCGCAAGCAATCGGGCTGCCGGCATAGGTGCCGCCCAAGCCACCTGCTGCAGGCGCATCCATCACTTCGGCGCGGCCCACCACAGCGGAAATCGGATAACCGCCTGCCATGGATTTGGCCATGGTGATCATGTCCGGGGCGACACCGCTTTGTTCCATGGCAAACCAGGTGCCGGTGCGGCCCGCGCCGGTTTGAATTTCGTCGGCAATCAGCAAAATACCGTGTTGGTCACACAAGGCACGCAGGCGCTGCAAAAACTCGGTGGGGGCCACATTGAAGCCGCCTTCGCCCTGCACCGGTTCCACAATGATGGCGGCCACGCGGCTGGCTTCGACGTCGTTCTTGAAGATGCCTTCGATGGATGCAATCGAGTCGTCAACGCTCACGCCATGGGCAGCGTTGGGGAACTGAGCGTGGAAGATTTCGCTGGGGAAGGGGCCAAAGCCCAGTTTGTAGGGAGCGACCTTGCCTGTGAGCCCCAGCGTGAGCAGGGTGCGGCCATGGTAGCCACTGGTGAAGGCAATGACGGCGCTGCGTTTGGTGTAAGAGCGGGCAATCTTGATGGCGTTTTCCACGGCTTCTGCGCCGGTGGTCAAAAACATGGTTTTCTTGGCAAAGTTGCCGGGTGCCAGTTCATTGATGCGTTCGGCAAGTTCCACATAGGGCTCGTAGGCAAGCACCTGGAAGCAGGTGTGGGTGTAGAGGTCGATCTGGTTCTTGACGGCCTGCATGATTTCGGGATGGCAGTGGCCGGTGTTGAGCACGGCAATACCGCCGGCAAAGTCAATGTAGCGCTTGCCTTCCACGTCCCACACCTCGGCGTTTTTGCCGTGTGCAATGAAGACTTCATGGCTCTGGCCGACCCCGCGCGGAATGGCAGCACGGCGACGTTCCATCAGGGCAGCATTGGTTTTTTGGGTTTGGGTAAGCATGGTTGCTCCTAAGCAGTGGGCTGGCGTTGATAAAGTTGGGCAACTGTAGTTGCGATGCTTTTGTTTAACCATATACAGTTAGGTCTTTTTCGAGGATGTACTGTGTAGCCCTCGCTGCCAATACACATAAACCCTAACCCGACCCATGTTTACGCTCAATCCGCAAAGTCCGACGCCCCTGGTGCTGCAGATCGTGGCGGGCTTTCGCGCTGCCATTGACGGGGGTGAACTGCGCCCTGGCTCCAAGGCCCCGTCGATTCGCCAGTTCGCACATGCCCACAACGTCAGTGTGTTCACTGTGGTCGATGCTTATGACCGACTGGTGGCTCAGGGCTACCTGGCGTCGCGCCCCCACTCTGGCTTTTTTGTCAAGCAGCGGCCGACCTCGGTGACAGAATTGCCAGGACACGGACCGAATTTCAGTTTTGATTCGATGTGGTACCTGCGGCGCATTTTTGAGAATCGGGCGCTGCGCATGAAGCCCGGCTGTGGCTGGTTGCCGGGTGACTGGTTATTTCAGGATGGCGTGCGGCG
>JAQSDS010000045.1 GCA_029946045.1 Rhodoferax sp. | reverse complement strand
CGTCCGCTGAGTGTGCTCATCTAATTCGATAGTCTGGTGGTCACATTGCGTGATGGTCAAAGCTGCAAAGAATCAAAGCAAAACGGCAGCGATATGACTACAGGTGTAGTTTTAACACCCAATACCGAGACTTGATCAGAATGGTACAACGGTTCAAGCTCCTCTGTCATTGGACTTGGTTTCTTTGGCGCAGTAACGTTCAATGCGGCCACCGTAGCGAACCGCAAGTCAGGAAAAAAGGGTGCAGTAGTGATCGAAGTCGACGCCTCATTGCTAACGGGCAGTTACTGAGGTGAATGTCGGGTATCGGGCGAGCATTTTGGGCAAGCCTATGTCGGCTCCCGTTTAGGTTTGTAGGATGCCAGCCCGTAACCACAGACCGCCGCGACCCAGACCGAGCCTGAGGGCTGGCGTCGTACAAGCCTCGAGGGAGGAGACCGCGGGATGTGCCGTTGCGGTTTGAGTGAACTACAACGCTATGGGGATTTGAATAGCCGCAGCGTGGTTCAATGACCCAAACATAGATGCCATGGCGGCCCCCGGGCAGTTCAGATGGTGATTGACCGATACAAAATGCCAGAACAGACGGCAATGATCAGAGCAGAAACCGCCAGCTTGGCACCATGCGGCAATGCCGATCCAAGCCAACTTTGATGGATGCAAAGTCGGCACGCGGTTTAACCGTTCAAAAATGAATCGCAAGTTCATGACACGCTCTGACTCTGCGGAGGCGCACGAATGGCGCGCTCCCGCATCAGCGTCTGGACGATCACCATAGGCGTACCACAGTGCGAACAGACGAAGGTCGGGCGGACACCGTCATTGGGCACATCATTGCAATCATCAGCCGATGTGGCAGTTGATGCGGCAACCGGTGCCACCTGCAACAGTTCACGAGCCCGTGCCAAATTCTCTTTGCGCGCATTGTTGGCGATCCCCATAGTGACGAATACGATGAAAGCCACTGGGCAACACATGCAACAGGAATCGTCGCATGAACTCATCAGGCTCCAGCGTCATGGTCTTGTGGCGCGTCTTGCCTTTGGCGCGGTAAGATCGTCGCTTACCTGATGTGGTGGTGCTGAGCGTTCAGGAGCAACTCAAGCGAGTCGATGCCTTGCAAGATGGTATTGACCAACTCGATAAGCGGTTGGCCGCCATGGTCAAACAAAACCAGCAGATGTTGGCTGTGCAAGCAATACCGGGAATTGGCCCGCTGACGGCGACGGCATTAGTCGCTACTGCAGCAGACCTGTCAACCTTCAAGTCAGGTCGACAATTCGCCGCGTGGCTGGGTCTAACTCCAAGACAGGTTGGCACGGGCGGGAAAACCCAACAACTCGGTATTTCCAAGCGGGGAGACACCTATTTGCGAACCCTGCTGATCAGCGGAGCCAGAGCCGTTGCCTGCCGGAGTGCTCACAGTAGCTGGATTGAGCGGCTGCTGCAGCGCCGGCATCTCAATGTAGTGGTTGCTGCGCTGGCCAACAAAATGGCGCGTACCGTCTGGGCAGTCCTGGCCAAAGGACAAGCCTTTGACTAGGGCAAATGGAATCCAACCGAGGCTGCTGCCGTCTGAGAAATAGGGAAAGTGATAACCAAGGACCGACCGAGTCATGGAACTGTTTTTTTGAGGGAGAGCTTGCAAGAAGCGTTGTGATGGGTCATAGGTCAAACCAGGGCCAGGATATTCCGATAAACCGCTAGTACCTTGAGTACGTGCGCGAGATGGGAGCCTGACTCGCGATTGCCATCAGGTCCAGCAGGTGAGCAAGCCTGCACAAACAGGCCGGCTGTAAGACTGCAAACCCCTTGAAACTTCATGTCGCCAAAGAACTTGCTTTCCCTGGGACGACCATGTAAGCGGTTTAGTCCTCCGCTGCAGTCCTGTCTCAGAGTTGCCTGTGGCCAATGTCAGCAATGCAGAACAGACGCCGCCAATTGAAAGACTGCTTTCTGGAACCTCGGCAGTGATAATCATTCTGTCGCCCGTAAGCTGACACACATGAGTACCCGGTACTGGCCTTGGATTCAACCGGTCGATGCAACGAGTTGGCTGAATCGTTCAGCAGGCGTTTCGTAGTTTAGAGTTTTCCTTGGGCGTTCGTTCAGTTTTCTTGCCACTGCATTTAGTTGTGCCTGCGAGTAATTCGAAATATCGATTCCCTTGGGGAAATACTGTCTCAACAGCCCGTTCGTGTTTTCATTGCTCCCGCGCTGCCAAGGACTGTGGGGATCGCAGAAGTAAACACTGATGTCTGTGGCCAATGTGAAGCGCTTGTGGTCGGCCATCTCATGACCCCGATCCCAGGTCAACGACTTGTAGAGTTCCTGAGGCATCTTGCGAGCGTTTTTGATCAACGCGTTGACCACAGTTTCAGTGTCTTTGCCGGCAACCTTTACCAGCATCACGTAGCGTGTATGACGCTCAACGAGGGTTGCAATCTGCGTGTTGATGCACCCAAACAGCAAGTCTCCCTCCCAGTGCCCTGGTACTGCTCGATCTTCAACCGCAGCCGGTCTTTCGCTGATGGATACCGCGCCAACGATCTTGCCGTGATTTTCTGTTTTTTGGGTGTGATGACGCGAACGACGCATCGCCCGGCTGCGCCTCAAATGTTGCAGCAACTCTTTCTTCAGGGCGCCACGAGCCTGAATGAAGAGACTTCGATAGACTGTTTCGTGTGACACCTGAGAATTCTCGTCGTCCGCATAAGCATGCTTGAGCCATCCAGCAATTTGCTGTGGCGACCACTGGCATTGAAGCTTACCAGCCACGAGGTTCGCCAGCTTTCTGTTCGCCACCAGTTTACAAGTCTTGGGGCGAAGTGCCCGATCCCAGGCAGCCTGGTCTGCATGTGTTGCCCGGTAGCACCCGGCACCACCATTGCGGTTGATCTCGCGGCTGATGGTTGATGGTGCTCGCCCGAGAAGTATTGCGATTGAGCGGATTGACTGACCCGCCACGACAGCGCGTGATATTTCCTCCCGTTCAGCGAATGTCAACGCCAGTCTTGAGCGGCAACGCTCTGGCGGGCGTATGCCACCGGTCTCAGCAAGTATCCCGCGTACAGATCCGTGATTCCGATCAAACAACTGGGCTATCTGTTGAAGGGATTCACCTTTCTTCCAGCGCTCCCACATCAAAGCTTTCTGGGTCTGGGTGTAATAGATCCGTGGTCTTTGCTTCATTTGCAACACTCCTTCTGCTTATGCAGTTTCTAGTGTGTTGCATCGACCGGTTGAATTCAAGGCCCACTGCCGCAATTCAACCTGAACAGTCGAAAGACCGCTTCCCAGCGAAGCCGACATTCAGCTATGGAAAACCCACTACCATTGTGGCCGAATGAGAAGTCACGGCACGCAAGTTGACAGGCGAATCAATTGATCTATTGGTCGGCGACAGGTTATCCGACAGGCAAACCAAATTCCACCAATACCGTGCTGACAGGAGATTCAATTCAACATCGGCATGCCAATGGCAACTCTGTGCGTGCTGGTTGCACGTTATGGCATTGGCAGGCGGCACGACTGTGGCCATAGCAGGCGCAACACGCGTAGTGACAGGTGATTCAATGTTGGCAAATGGTCCGCGACACGCAACCTCACAGGCAACCCAAAATTCAATGACAGTCGTGCTGACAGGAGCACCAATTCACCAACAGCATGGGAAAAGCAGAATCTCAGTGTGCAGGGTAAGGGCCTTGTGCCCACGTTATCTGCTTCGCTAAAAACTTGGCAACGGCCCCCTGCTCAGGGCGCTGCCCCGAGACCCTCAGGTAATCAATCACCTCGCGCTTCGCTTGACTTGACGAACATTGGTATACCCATCGTAAAATTATTGTCGCGCAGGGTGGGGCGACTGGTACTGTTGAATCGCCCCCCGCAATTCATTCAGCACTTCATCCCGCAATGCCTTCGGCTCCAGCACCTCCACATGCCTTCCCTGGCGCAGAATGTCCATTGTCAGCTCCCGGATGTCGGTAAATGGCAGCTCCAGAATCAGCCCACCGTCGCTCTCTTGTGTGATTCTCTGCTGCGGGTGCCACAATTCCCGTGAAACCCAGCGTGCCCGCTCCGGCGAGAACCGCAGTTTGGCCCAGGTCACACTGGATCCCGCAAAAATCCCATAGCCTTGTCCGATAAAGCCATCGATTTCTTTCTTGGGCATGGCTCTGCTGGCCTTCGTCAGCACCGTCACCATTTGAATGGCATCCATGGCAAACGAACGCATGGCATTTTGCTTGTGGCACCAGGCCCCCAAGTACCAGTTGCCACGGTAATGAATCAGTAATTGCGGCGACACCTCACGCTCACTCACATCGTCGCGCACCCGGCTGTAATAGCTGATCTGCAGCCTTTGCTGGCGCAACAGTGCAGCCGCCACCACTTCAAAGTTCTTGTCTGGCACCGGCCGAGCCGCCACCGTCAGCAACTTCACCCGGCTTTCAACATCACCCGCCGCATGGCTGCCAGCTTCAATAACCGCTCTTAGACGGGCTTTCAAGGGTTCGATGTGCGGCCCAAGCAAACCCGGCTGCATCTCTGACAGCAAGGCCTGCATCATCAGCAGTGCATAGGCTTCGCTGGAGTTGAACCACAAACCCGGCAAAGACTGCTGCTGGGTCTTGTTGCCTGAGACATAGCGGTAACCGCCGTCGGCCTTGCTCCACGAGATTGGCGCATTCAGCCGGTCGCGCATGTACTCGATGTCACGCTTGAAGGTCGCTTTGGAGATCTCCAACTCGGCCAGAAACCGTCCAATCGGTACGACCGCATTGACCTGCAGCAAGTTGTCAATCTTGTAAAAGCGCTCGGTTCTATCCATGCAACCTCCGTTGGACCCGTTTCTCAAAACTTTGTGAAAAAAAATTTATGTGGCTCACGCCTTGAGCTACATGGGGCAAATAATAAATCATCAACATCACAAAGGGGTAAGTTATGGCGTCCTATTCCTTCTCTTCTTCCTATGGCGGGGACCATTCGGACCACGCGTCGTTCCAACTGACCCGCCATGCAGCCATACGGGTCCAACAACGTGGTGTGCAGCGTGAGGTGCTGGACTGTCTACTGACCTACGGACATCATGAGCCTGACCACAAAGGCTGCAATGTGGTCACCTTTGATAGCCGAGCTATTGAGGATCTGAGCCGCTTTGAATCTCGCAGCATCCATACCAAGGCGTCTCATGCTCGCAAGCTATACGCCGTCATTGACTCCGACGGTGTGGTCATCACTACCGGACACCGCTTCCGGCGGGTGCCGCGCGACTTGAGCCTGTCATCGCTTCGCCCCGGACGCAGTAGTAGCCATCAGATGCTGTAAACGTCAACTAACCCATATTTCCATTTGACCGTATCGGTTCACCGCCATCAATTTAACAGGAGACAAAAAAATGACTTGCATTCGCTCACAAGATATGTACACTAATGATGTATCAAACAAATGGCTTAAAAAGATTTCATGTCAGATTCACCGGTTCAGCACACGCTTAACGAGCTTTGCGTTCTTGCAGACATGCCTGTTCGCACCGTTCGCTATTACGTACAAAACGGCCTTGTTGATCGCCCCGTTGGTGAGACCCGCGCAGCGCGTTACGGTGCCAGGCAGCTGGAGCAACTGTTACTCGTCAAGAAGTGGACGGCCGCAGGCGTATCCCTTGAACGGATTCGGGACCTGCTCCATGGCCAAGAGTCGGCTGTCCCCGCGAAACCAAAAGCGGCTGGCGCAATTGAAGTCTGCAGTCATCTCTTTGTCGCAGATGGTCTGGAGGTGGTTATAGAGCCGTCTCGGGCACAGTTGTCACCCGAACAGATCCGGGCGTTTGCCAAGGGTGTGATGGCGCTTTATGCCGCCATCGTGTCTGGTGAATCCACAGACCTGGGCGCTCAGGAATAGTTTTCAGTTGTCACACATCAGCAAACAGGGAGAAACAAAAATGGGCAAATCTGGACATGCGGAGTTGGTAGGCTTGGGGAGCAAAAACCTCATGCTGCTGGGCGTCACCGCCAATGGTGTCGTAAAGGGCCGCTTGCTGGTGATGACCCTGCAGCAGCGTTATCGCAACGCCAGCAACAACAACACCGAAATCACCTACAACTTTCCGCTGCCGCATGACGCGGTGCTGATGGACGTCGAGGTTGTGATGAACGGTAAAGTGCTCATCGGCGAGGTCACCGCCAGGAGCACAGCCCGGGCCAAGTACGAAGAAGCGATAGCCTGCACCATTGACCGCGTAAATCCCGGCGATAAGTGGTGCAGACACACTCGTGCCGCCAATCACCATCCATGATGACGATGCCGAATTCACCGGCGCATAAACGGCGACCCACGTGTTTGGATCAGCCACCGCTGAGACATCTGAGACTGTTCGCTTCGCACAGCCGCGGTCTTTCTGCCAAGCTGGTTTGTCATAAACCAAGAAAAAACCTACCGGATTAGGCTGGGTTGAATCTTTGCAGGCCCCCGCTCAAGTGGCAAAGACGGGGGGCCATGCGTGCATCGGCAGTGTCATCCAAGTTAGCGGAGTGGCGAATACTGCCGGATTTGACCGACTATCCTTATTTCAGAATGTCACCCAGGCACAGGTACTTGATTTCCACGTAGTCGTCGATGCCGTGGTGCGAGCCTTCGCGGCCCAGGCCGGATTGCTTGACGCCGCCAAACGGCACATGCTCGGTCGCCAGGATGCCCACGTTGATACCGACCATGCCGTATTCCAGCGCCTCGGCCACGCGGAAGATACGGCCCACGTCGCGACTGTAAAAATAGCTCGCCAGACCAAATTCGGTGTTGTTGGCGGCGTCCACGGCTTCCTGCTCGGTCTTAAACTTGAAGATGGGGGCAAAGGGGCCAAAGGTCTCCTCTTTGGCGCAGAGCATGTCTGCTGTGGCATCAGCCACCACGGTCGGCTCAAAGAACTGGCCTGCCAGGCGATTGCCACCTACCAGCAAACGGGCGCCTTTGGCCACGGCGTCTTGTACATGGCGCTCCACTTTTTGCAGTGCGGCTTCTTCAATCAGCGGACCCTGGTTAACACCTTCCTCAAAGCCATTGCCGACCTTGGCAGTTTTGACCTTGGCAGCGAATTTGGTGACAAATTCGTCGTACACACCTGCCTGAACGTACAGGCGGTTGGAGCAGACGCAGGTCTGGCCGGCGTTGCGGTATTTGGAGGCAAAGGCACCTTCCACTGCGCTGTCGATGTCGGCGTCGTCAAACACGATGAAGGGCGCGTTGCCGCCCAGTTCCAGCGAGAGTTTTTTGACAGTGGGCGCGCTTTGAGCCATCAAAATACGGCCGACTTCGGTAGAGCCGGTGAAGCTGATGTGGCGCACCACGTCGCTGGCGCACAGCACCTTGCCCACGGCAATCGAGTTGTCGGCATCAGCGGTGATCATGTTGAGCACGCCAGCCGGAATGCCCGCGCGAATGGCCAGTTCGGCCGCAGCCAGGGCGGTGAGCGGCGTCAATTCGGCCGGTTTGATGATCACGGTGCAACCGGCAGCCAGCGCGGGCGCGACCTTGCGGGTGATCATGGCAATGGGGAAGTTCCAGGGCGTGATGGCAGCACAAACGCCAATAGGCTGGCGCAGCACCATCAGGCGGCGGTTGTTGTCAAACTGGGGCAGGGTTTCGCC
>JAQSDS010000044.1 GCA_029946045.1 Rhodoferax sp. | reverse complement strand
ACTTGCTGGACAGCCAGAACGAGTATTTTGAGGCCACCCGCACCTACATCAATGCCCGACACAACCAGGCTGCTGCGCAGGCGCGCACACTGGCAGGCATGGGTCAATTGGTGACAGCTCTGGGCGCGAAGCGCGCCGACCTGCCTGAAGCAGAAGCCGTGGGCCAGGATCGCCCCCAAATGGATTCGACCGATATGTGCCCGTTTGAGTTGACTGAGGTTGACACTGTGGATGCCATCAAGGCCAGGTTTGCAAAGCCAGTTGCCAGCGTCAAGGCACCTGGCTCTTACGTCGTGCTGATACCCAGTCCTGACGGTAGCATTGGTCGGGTGACGGTGCAGGGCAAACAGGGAGCGACGGAACTGACGCAGTCTGGTCAGGCGGTTTCACTGGATGGTGGTGCAACATTTGCCGTGGAAAAACAAAAAATCCAGCAAGATTTTGGTCCGGCCATCGCGGCCCAGCCACCTTTGCCTGAACAGTTTGTGCTCTATTTCAGGAAGGGCGGCACGCAACTGACCAAGGAGTCTCAGGCCGTGATGCCCAAATTATTGGCGCGCGCCAAGGAACGCAAGACCCTAGACGTCTGGCTGATCGGTCATACCGACACCGTTGGCAACGCCAAGCTCAATAACGCCTTGGGGCTCAAGCGTGCGCAGAGCATTGCAACGCAGTTCAAAAAGCTGGGGCTGAAAGATGCAGCCATGACCATCGAGTCCTACGGCGAGCTCAGCCCGCAGGTTGCCACACCCAATGAAACCGACGAGCCACGCAACCGTCGCGGGGAAGTGACCTTGCGCTAAAGGTTCCGGTTAGCGGTCATTATTTCTCGGTCATCACGATCAGATCGCCGATCTGATTGTCTTGCAGACGTTGCAAGTGCAAGTTGACCAGCGGATCGTCGGGGCGCTCCTTGGCCAGTTGCTCAAACGCGGTGCGTGCCGCCACCGGGTCTTGCGTCAGCAGCGCGTAGGCTGCGGCATATTCCGGGTCTTCCAAAGGCGCACCAGGGATTTCCAGACCATTGTGAATGGGCTGAAACACCATCAAGGGCTCGGTCTTGCCCTTGAGCACCAGACGACCCACGGGCCGAACGACGACGCCAGTACAGCCTGACAAGGTGTTCTCAGACACACACATGCGTGTACCGAGGTGCTTGTTGACACTTTCCAGTCGGGACGCCGTGTTGATGGTGTCCCCGAGCGCACGATAGTCAAACATGTGCGAACCACCAAAATTGCCCACAATGACGCTCCCCGAGTGCACCCCGATGCGGGTCTGACCAAAAGCGAAGCCCTTGGCTCTCAGCTCTTCCGAGTAACGCGAGGCAAAACGCTGCATGGCAATGGCGCAACTCAGTGCGCGCTGGCGGTGGTCGGGTTGCTGCACAGGCGCCGAAAACATGATCACCACGGCATCACCAATGATGCGCTCCAATGTGCCATTAAAGGAAAACGCTGTGCTGATCATCTCGTCCAGATAACCATTCAACAAGGCGACCACCTCAGCCGGATCAATCTTTTCCATCAGACTGGTAAAACCTGCCAGATCGGTAAAAATAAAGCTGCACTCCTGGCGCTTTCCGCCAAGTTCAAGCTGATCTGGGTGCCCAACAATGTAGGACACCAGATTAGGCGACACGTAGCGCGAAAAGGCCTCGCGCACAAAGCGCTGGCGCCGCTCGGTGGAAAGATGGTGCATGACGCTGGACAGCAAAAAGGCAATGAAAATACCCAACGCCGGCGTCACTGGGTCGAGCAGCAGTCGGTGGTCCATGAAAGCCACCCAGCCTCCCCAGATCACGCCGCCGATCACCAGCAGGGTCACCACGGCAGAAACCAGCGCACCCGTCACCAGCGCCAGCGTGCCCATGGCCAGACCGCCGACAACGATGGTCAGTGCCTCGATCGCATTGGCCCAGGCCGGGCGATAGAGATAGCTGTCTGTCAGCACCTGTTCGAGCATCTGGGCATGGGCTTCCACACCCGGCATGACCCCGCCAAGCGGACTGAAGCGCAAATCCATCAGGCCCTGGGCAGAGGTGCCCACCAGCAGCAGCTTGCCCTGCAATTCAGCAGCCGGGATCTCACCCGCCAGAATTTTCCAGGCCGGAATGGTACGTTCCTTGACCGGGCCGGTGTAGTGGACCCAGGCTTCGCCTGCCGACGTGGTGGGTATGGAGAATTGGCCGATCTTCAGTTCGGTCAAGCCAACACCCGGGGATTCTGAGGTGCGCAGCATGTAATTCTGCGCACCCTGCCCCACCCGCAGCACCTCAGACACCAGCGACGGCACCAAACTATCACCCAAGCGCAACAACAGCGGCACGCGGCGCACCACACCATCGTTGTCAGGCACAAAGGTCAAAACTCCGTTGCCGGCCGCGGCCTTACTCAGCAGCGGCAAAGACGGAACAGCTCGTGTAAACGCATGGACAAAGGGCAAAGCCGACCCGCCCATACTCACATAACGGTACTTCTGGGCTGGCAAGGGCAAGCCCTCGCCTTGGCGCTCCAGCGACAAACCCAGCACCACACCACCAGGCGCCAGCGCGGCAGCCAGCAGATCGTCGTGGTCTGGCAACATGGCAACACTGCGTTGAGCAGCGCTGGGCAGGCTCCAGATATTGAGCATGGCTTTGGGCGACGTCCGGTCGGGCTCGGCAAACAACACGTCGAAGCCAACCGCCGCCACCTCAGCCTGACGCAGGCGCTCCACCAGCTCTGCAATCCGGCTGCGGGGCCAGGGCCACTGACCAATTTTGGCGAGGCTTTCCTCATCGATGTCAATGATCCGTACCGGGGCTGTCTGGTAAATGCGCGGGTGAACTCTTTGGTATTGGTCAAACACCGCCTGACGCAAGGTTTGCAGCAAGGGCGGGTCGAGCAGCAGAAGCGCTGCACCGATGCCAACGGCAAACAGCGGCATCAGTATGTTCAAACTCAAATTAAACCAGCGACGCATAGTTTGATCCTTCATCCGGTCGACATACTGGGCGCTGGCTGAGCGCTGTCCCGTTCGTTCGCCGATCTGCATCGGCTTCAGAGGAAATGGTAGGGCGTCACAGACTTGAACTGTGGACCAAAGGATTATGAGTCCTCTGCTCTAACCAACTGAGCTAACGCCCCGACCGAAGCGCGGATTGTACGGGGCTGTCACGCGCTATTTGTGGTGACTCAGCGCGTTGCTGACCAATTTGGAGGTGATGTCCACAATCTGAATCATGCGGTCATAGGCCATGCGGGTGGGGCCGACCACGCCCAGCGTGCCCACCACCTGACCGTCCACCTCGTAGGGGGCGCTGACGATCGACAGGTCCTCAAAAGGCACCACCTGGCTCTCACCGCCAATAAAAATGCGCACACCTTCGGCTTGCCCCGTCACGTCGAGCAATCGCATCAGCTGGGCTTTTTGCTCAAAAAGGTTAAAAGCGCGGCGCAGATGGCCCATGTCGTTGGAAAAATCACTGACCGAAAGCAAATTTCTCTCGCCCGAGATGATCACTTCGTCCTGCCCTTCGGTCATGGCCTCGGTGTTGGCCGCCACGGCCGCATTCATCAGGCTGGCAATTTCGCTGCGCAGGGAGTCGACCTCATTTTTCAGCCGCTCACGCACCTGTTCAATCGCCAGACCGACGTAGTTGGTATTGAGGTAATTGGCGGCCTCGACCAATTGCGACTGGGTGTAGTCGACCTCGGTAAAAATCACCCGGTTTTGCACGTCACCTTCGGGCGACACAATGATGACCAGCAGGCGCCGTTCTGACAACCGCAAAAACTCGATGTGCCGAAACACCGACGTGCGCTTGGGGGCAATTACCACACCGACAAATTGGGACAGACTTGACAGCAGGTTGGCTGCGTTGGAAATCACTTTTTGTGGCTGGTCATGCGCCAGGCTGGGGGTGCCGATCTGGCCACGCTGCACCGTCAGCATGGTGTCGACAAACAGGCGGTAGCCGCGCGCCGTGGGAATGCGCCCGGCAGAGGTATGCGGGCTGGCGATCAGACCCAGTTCTTCCAGGTCCGACATCACGTTACGAATGGTGGCCGGCGACAAATCCAGACCAGACGCGCGCGACAAGGTGCGCGAGCCCACGGGCTGGCCGTCAGCAATGTAGCGTTCTACCAGCGCTTTGAGTAATAACTTGGCACGATCGTCGAGCATGGTTTCATTTTAGTGATGTAATTTGCAGATGAAGTCCAAATTCAAGCACGTTGCCCTGGTCGGTAAATACCAAACCAACTCCGCGGGTCCCAGTGGCGCCAACTCGCGAGCTGCACTGGTGGCCGTGGCCCACTTTCTGGACGACCTGGGCTGTGATGTTGCCATGGAGCAGGATACCGCGCTCAACATGGGTATCACCGACTACCCGGCGCTGAGCGTGGCACAAATTGGCAAGCAATGTGATTTGGGTTTGGTGGTAGGCGGTGATGGCACCATGCTTGGCATTGGCCGGCAAATGGCGCCTTTCGGCGTGCCGTTGATCGGCATCAACCAGGGTCGACTCGGCTTTATTACCGATGTACCCTACGGCAGCTTTGCCACGAGCCTGGAGAAAATGCTGCGCGGCGCTTATGTGGAGGACCACCGCAGCCTGATGAACGCCCGGGTGCTGCGCGACGGCCACTGCGTTTTCCAGGCCATGGCCATGAACGACGTGGTGGTGAATCGCGGTGCTTCCGCTGGCATGGTGGAGTTGCGGGTCGAGGTGGACGGCCATTTTGTGGCCAACCAGCGCGCCGACGGCCTCATCATTGCGACCCCGACCGGATCCACCGCTTATGCGCTGTCCTCCGGCGGCCCGCTGATGCACCCGTCGGTCCCCGGTTGGGTCATGGTGCCGATTGCACCGCACACCTTGTCCAATCGTCCCATCGTGCTGGCCAACACGTCCAGGATTGCAATAGAGATTGTCGCCGGCAGGGACGCCAGCGCCAGCTTCGACATGCAGTCGCTGGCGTCCCTGATGCATGGTGACCGCATTGAAGTCGCCCGTTCGGAACACCATGTGCGCTTTTTGCACCCGCAGGGCTGGTCATACTTTGACACCTTGCGCGAGAAGCTGCATTGGAACGAAGGAGTGGCTGTCACGTGAGCCTGAAACGCATGGTGCTGCGAGACCTTGTCATCGTCAGCGAACTTGAACTTGAACTGGGTAGCCAGTTCACCGTCCTGACCGGTGAGACCGGCGCTGGAAAATCCATTTTGATCGATGCACTGCAACTGGTGACGGGTGGCCGTGCCGATGTGACGCTGATCCGCGAAGGGGCCGGCCGCTGTGAGGTGAGCGCTGAATTTGACAGTGCCCCCAGCGTCATGCAATGGCTCGACGAAGCGGGTTTCGAAGCGGACACCACGCTGTTGCTGCGCCGCACAGTCGACGCGCAGGGCAAAAGCCGCGCCTGGATCAACGGCAGCCCGGCCACCGCCACCCAATTGCGCAGTCTGGGCGAGCAGTTGCTCGACATCCACGGTCAGCATGCCTGGCAAAGCCTGACGCGCCCGGATGCCGTGCGCGACCTGCTAGACGCTTATGCACAAGTCTCGAGTGATGCTGTGGCGACAAAATGGCAGCAGTGGCGGGCGGCCCAGGCGCAACTTGATCAGGCACTGCAGTCGCAAGATTCGTTGCTGCGCGAGCGCGAACGCCTGAGCTGGCAAATTGGCGAGCTCGACAAGCTGGCACCCCAAGCCAGCGAATGGACCGAACTCAACACCGAACATACGCGACTCGCTCATGCCCAGGCCCTGCTCGATGCCGCCCAAGCCGCCGCCCTGACGCTGGATGAAGACGAGGGCAACGCGCTGGAGCGTCTGAGCCATGCCTGCCAGCTGCTGCAACAGCAGGAACAGCTGGAGCCTTATTTCAAGAATCTGACCGAGATGCTGACGTCGAGTCTGGCGCAGGTGCAAGACACCGCGCACGCCTTGCGCAGCTACTTGCGCAAGACCGAGCTCGACCCGGATCGGCTTGCCGTGCTCGATGAACGCCTGGGCTCGTGGCTCTCCACGGCGCGGCGCTATAAGCGCAACCCTGCCGAACTGCCCGAGTTACTGGCAAGCTGGCAGCAAGACTTGGCACAACTCGACGCCAGTGCCGACCTGCAAGGGCTGGAAAACGCCGTGGCCGCAGCCTGGCAGGCCTATGCGCAAGAGGCCGGTATATTGACTCAGGCACGCAAGCGCAGCGCGCCGAAACTGGCTCACGCCATCACCCAGGCCATGCAGGGTCTGGGCATGCAAGGTGGCCAGTTTGAAGTGCATGTGCAGCCTGCTGCCCAAGCGCTGCAAAGCGGGCTCGAAGAAGTCACATTTTTGGTCGCAGGGCACGCCGGCAGCACACCGCGTGCGGTCAACAAAGTCGCCTCTGGCGGCGAGCTGTCGCGCATCGCTCTAGCCATTGCCGTTACCACCAGCCAGTTGGGCACGGCCCAAACGCTGATTTTTGACGAAGTGGATGCCGGTGTCGGCGGAGCCGTGGCTGAAACCGTGGGCCTGCTCATGAAGCGCCTGGGGCAGGACCGCCAGGTGCTGGCTGTCACCCACCTGCCGCAGGTGGCAGCCTGTGCCGATCAGCATCTGGTGGTGCGCAAGCAGCTTCAGGACAGTGTCACCCTGAGCTCGGTGACCCAGGTTGACAGCGAGACCCGTGTGGCCGAGCTGGCTCGCATGCTCGGCGGTGAGCGCCTGTTGAACAGCACGCTGGCGCATGCGCGTGAAATGTTGCATACCCAGGGAGGCTGAACCACATGCCGCTACCCTACAAACAAATGCATCTGGTATTGATCACGGGCATGTCCGGCTCGGGTAAATCGGTGGCGCTCAGGGCGCTGGAAGACCTGGGTTTTTACTGCGTCGACAATTTGCCCCCTGAACTGCTGATGCCCTTGATCAAGCTGGAACGAACCCATCATGCCGTTCAGCTGGCTATTGCCATGGACGTGCGCAGTGCCACCTCGCTGCCGCTGGTGCCCAGCCAACTGGCCAAACTCAAAACCCAGGGCATGCAGGTCGACTGTCTGTTTCTGGATGCCAGCAGCGACACGCTGCTACGCCGGTTCTCGGAAACACGGCGGCGCCACCCGTTGTCAAAAGCCGACACCCCAGACCACAGCCATGACCAGCACCGAGCGCTGGCCGAGGCCATTGACCTGGAACGTGAACTGCTCAGTGAGTTGCGTGACCAGGCCCATGTGATCGACTCCAGCATCATTCGCCCCACCCAGCTGCAGGCTTATGTCAAGTCCTTCATCAACGCCCCAGACAATCAACTAACTTTGGTGTTTGAATCGTTCGCTTTCAAACGCGGCGTGCCCAACGATGCAGATTTTGTCTTTGACGTGCGCATGCTGCCCAACCCACACTACGAACCGGCCCTGCGCGACCTCACCGGATGCGACGGTCCCGTGATCGACTTTTTGCAAAAACAGGCCGACGTGCAAAGAATGCTGGACCATATTCACGGCTTTTTGGACCACTGGCTGGACGCCATGGCAAACAACCACCGCAGCTATGTGACGGTGGCCATCGGCTGCACTGGCGGTCAACACCGCTCGGTCTATCTGGTGGAACAGTTGAACGCCCTGTTTGCGCCGCACTGGGCCACCCTCAAGCGGCACCGGGAATTGGCAGTGGTCGGAACAGCTTAA
>JAQSDS010000043.1 GCA_029946045.1 Rhodoferax sp. | reverse complement strand
CGTGGATAATCTGGCCATGCGAATTCCGTTTACCAAAATGCAAGGCGCGGGCAATGACTTTGTGGTGCTCGATGAGACCCGGCGCCGCTTGGGTCTGGGCGCCGCGCAGTACCGGTTTCTGGCGGACCGCCACTTTGGCGTGGGTGCCGACCAGATTCTGACGGTGCGACCGTCACCCGCGCCAGGCATTGACTTCGAGTACATCATCCACAACGCAGATGGCGCCGAGGTGGAGCAGTGCGGCAATGGCGCGCGCTGTTTTGCGCGCTTTGTGCGCGATACGGGTTTGACACCCAAAGACGCGATCCGTGTGCAGACCCGGGGCGGCGTGATTGAGCCGGTGCTCACCCCTGACGGGCGCGTCACGGTCAACATGGGGGCGCCGGTATTTGAGCCAGAACGCATTCCGTTCGCGCCCGGTCAGGTGCCTGCCCAGCCGATCGGTTCATGGCAGCAATGGCCGCTGGTGCTCGACCCGCCGTAACAAAACACGACGGTGTTGGTAGCGGTGGTGTCGATGGGCAACCCGCATGCGGTGCAACTGGTGGACGATGTCGACACCGCACCGGTTTTACAACTGGGCCTGCTGATTGAACACCATCCGCTTTTTCCGAACCGGGTCAACGCTGGCTTCATGCAGGTGCAAAGCCGCCACCAGATCCGCTTGCGGGTGTTTGAGCGCGGTGCCGGCGAGACGCTGGCCTGCGGCTCGGGCGCTTGTGCCGCTGTGGTGGCGGGCATCCGGCTCGGTTTGCTTGATGCCGAGGTGGAGGTACAAACCCACGGCGGCGTACTCAGCATTGCCTGGGCCGGCGGCAACGCACCCGTCATGATGACGGGCCCGGCGACCACCGTGTTTCACGGCGACATTGACATCCCCAACGACCTTCCTAACGCGTTCTGACCATGCCCAATTTAAACCTGCCCAGCGCCATCAACAACCCGATCACCGAGGACGACATTGCCAATTACCTGGCCAATACGCCTGATTTTTTTGAGCGCCACGCCGACATGCTGGCGGCTGTGCAACTGACCAGCCCGCACAGCCAGCGCGCGGTCAGCCTGCAGGAGCGGCAAGCCAATATGTTGCGCGAAAAGATCAAGATGCTGGAGCTCCGCATCATGGACATGATTCGCAACGTCAACGAGAACATGGTGCTGTCAGACAAGCTGCTGTACTGGGCGCGCACGCTGTTTTTGAACACCGACCCCGTTGCTTTGCCCGATTTGATGGCCGACGAGCTGGCCGACCAGTTTGCCGTGCCTCAGGTCGGCATCAAGGTCTGGGGCGTGGCTGCGGCCTACGCTGGCGAGGCGTTTGCCCAAGGGGTGAGCGACGATGCCAAGCTCTTTGCGAGCTCCCTGACCGAGCCATTTTGTGGCGTGAACACCGGCCTGGAGGTCATCGATTGGCTGCCCGACCCCAAAGCCGTCGCCTCGCTGGCCATTTTGCCCTTGCGCGCCGGCCCCATCGGCAGCACGACACCGGCATTTGGCCTGCTGGTGCTGGCTTCGCCCGATGCCCAGCGCTTCAACAGCACCATGGGCACCGACTTTCTGGCCCGCGTGGCCGAACTGGCCAGCGCCGCGCTGTCGCCACTGCGTTAACCCGAGCCCGTTAGCGGCCCTCGTCATCGCGAGCGAAACATGGCCATCCATGAAACCATCGGCGACCCGGTGGCAACCATGCCCAGGGATGCGCTGGTGCAGCGTTATCTGGACCATGTGCGCTTTGAAAAACGCCTGGCAGCGCGCACCGTAGCGCTCTACACCCTGGACCTGGAAAAACTGGCGGCGCAGGCGGCGCAGGCTGGTGTCAGTTTGACGGCAGTGGAGCCCAGCCACATCCGGCGTTGGGTCGCGCAAATGCACAGCGGCGGCCGCAGCGGCCGAGGCATTGCACTGATTTTGTCGGGCTGGCGCGGTTTTTACATATGGCTCGGTCGTGAAGGGCTGGTCGCTGCCAATCCGGTGCTCGATGTGCGCGCGCCCAAGGCCGCCAAACCCCTGCCCAAGGCCCTGAGCGTGGACGATGCCGTGCAACTGGCAAGTTTTTTTGCCGCAGACAACGACCCCTGGCTGGAAGCGCGCGACGCGGCCATGGTGGAACTTCTCTATGGCGGCGGCTTGCGGGTGGGCGAACTCACGGGGCTCGATGTGCAGGCCAGCGGCGGTGCGCGTGGCTGGGTCGACTTGCAGGCGGGCGAAGCGCATGTGCTGGGCAAGGGCAGCAAACGGCGCATTGTGCCGGTGGGCACCAAGGCAGTGCAGGCGCTGCAGGCGTGGTTGCTGGTGCGCGAGCTTGCGTTGCCCGCGCTGCCGAATGCGATCGTGGCGGGCGCATCGCCCCGGGCGGCGCTGTTCATTGGCCGCCATGGCACGCGACTCACGGCGCAATCCATCTGGCAACGCGTGCGTCAGCGCAGCCTGCAGGCCGGACTGGCGGCACCCGTGCATCCGCACATGCTGCGCCACTCCTTTGCCAGCCATGTGCTGCAGTCCAGCAGCGACCTGCGTGGCGTCCAGGAGCTGCTGGGCCACGCCAACATCAGCACCACACAAATCTACACCCGGCTTGACTTTCAGCACCTGGCCAAGGCCTATGATGCAGCCCATCCGCGTGCCCACATCAAAACGGGTGGTTCAGGTGGTTCAAAATAGCAGTTGGCGACAATTTTTTCTATAGGTGACTTATGCAAAAGCAAATCAGTGTGGTGCTGGACAAAGGCGTCGAATTTTCTTTTCATGTGCCCGACGGTGCGCCGCTGGCCCATGATGCCGCGCGGGCCTGGCTGGACCACCAGTTCACCGCCCTCGACTGCGAGCCCTTGCGCGCCAGCGGCAAAGTGCTCACCGCCGACAAGGTGCTGGTGGTGACCCAGGCTGCCGGCCCGGCCCTGTTTGGCGATGCCAAGTGGTCTGCTGACTATGCGGCGGCGGTCAGCGCGGCACTGGGCAAGCCCATGATCCGTGTCGATGTGCCGTCGATGGCGATCACCTATTGAAAGCCATACGCCTGCGCGCGGGCAAAGAGCGCTCGCTGCTGCGCCGTCATCCCTGGATTTTTGAGTCCGCCATTGCCAAAGGCGGTGGTGATGCGGGTGAAACCGTGCGCGTGGAGTCAGACCAGGGCCAGTTTCTGGGCTGGGCGGCTTTCAGCCCGGCTTCCAAAATCCGCGCCCGGGTCTGGAGTTTTGATGAGGCGCAGCGCATTGACGAAGCGTTTTTTACGGCGGCCTGTGCCAGCGCCGTCAGGGCCAGAGCCCGTTTTGACATCCAAAGCAACGCCATGCGGCTGGTGCACGGCGAGTCCGATGGCCTGCCGGGACTGATTGTGGACCGGTATGGCGACACGCTGGTGGCGCAGTTCACTTCCAGCGGCGTCGAGCGCTGGAAAGGCGTGATCGCCGATGCCCTGCTGGCGGCCACCGGACTGACCAAACTTTACGAGCGCAGTGACGCCAGCAGCCGCGCCCTGGAAGGCTTGCCCGAGGTCACCGGCTGGCTGCGTGGTCAGGGCGAGTTGGAACTTGTACTGCAAGAACACGACTGGCAACTGGCGGTGAATATCGCCGAAGGCCATAAAACCGGCTTTTACCTCGACCAGCGCGACAGTCGCAAGCGTTTCAGTGACTACGCGCGTCGCCTCAGGTTTGAGCGCGTGCTCAATTGCTATTGCTATACCGGCGGTTTCACGGTGGCGGCGCTCAACGGTGGCGCGGCCCATGTCACGTCCATTGACTCATCAGGCCCGGCGCTGGAAAAAGCGGCCGCCAATGTGGCCATGAATGGCTTTGCCGCCAGCCGTGCCACTTTCATGGATGCCGATGTCAATGCCTCCTTGCGCCAATTCATCGAACAAGGCCGAACTTTTGACGCCATCGTGCTGGATCCGCCTAAATTTGCCCCCACCGTGGCCCATACCGAACGTGCGGCGCGGGCTTACAAAGACATCAATCGGCTGGCGTTCAAGCTGCTTGAGCCGGGCGGTGTGCTGTTTACCTACAGCTGTTCCGGCGGCATCAGCGCCGATCTGTTTCATAAAATTGTGGCCTCGGCGGGTTGCGATGCCGGGGTCGATGGTTACATCCACGAGCGCATGGGTGGCGCACCCGATCACCCCATGACGGTCCATTTCCCCGAAGGCGAATACCTGAAGGGTTTGGTGGTGATGCGCAAGTAAATTTTTAGCCTGGGTCGGTACACTCTCACCCTTTGCACATGCCCTGATATGAGCCTCATTCCTGCCACCATCCTCACTGGTTTTCTCGGTTCCGGCAAAACCACGCTGCTCAAGCGTGTGCTGTCGGAGGCCCACGGTCAGAAGATCGCCATCATCGAAAACGAGTTTGGCGAAGAAAACATTGACAACGACATTCTGGTGACCGACTCCAAAGAGCAGATCATCCAGATGAGCAACGGCTGCATTTGCTGCACCATCCGCGAAGACCTGCGCGAGGCCTTGCAATTGCTGGCCGCCAAAAAACGCCAGGGTTTGCTCGACTTTGACCGCGTGGTGATCGAGACCACCGGCCTGGCCGATCCGGGCCCGGTGGCGCAGACCTTTTTCATGGACGACGAAATTGCCGAGAGCTATCTGCTCGATTCCATTTTGACGCTGGTCGATGCCAAACACGCCAACCAGCAGCTCGATGACCGCCAGGAGGCGCGCCGCCAGGTGGGTTTTGCCGACCAGATTTTCATCAGCAAGACCGATCTGGTCTCGGCTGAGGAAACGGCGGACCTGATGCAGCGCCTGAAACACATGAACCCGCGTGCGCCCCAGAAAGCCGTGCATTTTGGTGATGTGGCCCTGAGTGAGGTCTTTGATTTGAGGGGCTTTAACCTCAACAGCAAGCTCGACATCGACCCCGATTTCCTCAAGGAAGAGGAGCAGGCAGGCCATGACCATGCGCATCACGACCATGAACATGGCGAGCATTGCGACCATCCGTCACACCAGCATGGCCATCACCATCACCACGATGACGACGTCAAAAGCTTCGTGTTTCGCTCGGAACGCCCTTTTGATCCGGCCAAGCTGGAAGACTTTCTGGGTGCCATCGTCAACATTTACGGCCCGCGCATGTTGCGCTATAAAGGTGTGTTGTACATGCAGGGCACCGATCGCAAGGTCATTTTTCAGGGCGTGCACCAGCTGATGGGCAGCGACCTGGGCCCGGTCTGGGGTCAGGACGAGAAGCCTTGCAGCAAAATGGTCTTCATTGGCATTGACCTGCCCAAAGATATTTTTCTACAGGGCATGGCGCAAAGCCTGGTGTGAGATGGGTTTTTAACCGAAAGTCGAACGAACATGTTTGTCTCGCTTTTGCAAATGATGGGGTTTTTGCCAGCCAAGCCTGTACACTCGCGCGCCAGTGAGAAATCCTTGCCTGAGCTTGTCAGCATGACAAACCAGGCGCCAATCGTTCAGGATAATCCTGTCAGGAGGTCACCCGTGAAAGCGCAAACTGCCAAACCAAAAGCGACTGGAAAAAAGGCCGCTGTCGTTGCTGAGCCAGTCAAAGCGGCGAAATCCGTGAAAGCAGCTCAAGCTGCCAAGGCGGCTGCGGTCAAAGTGACGACGCCCGCCAAGACAAAAGCGGTCAAGCCTCTGGCGGTCAAGCCGGCCGCCGTCAAAGTGAGCAAAGCCAGCGCGACATCGGTGACCAAAACAGTTTTACCCGCCACCAAGAAAAAATCTTTAGACGTGACCACTCAAACCCTTGTATCTCCCAAAGTGACGGCGCCTGCAGCTGTCAAACCAGTTGCCAAAGCCGCAGCGCCAACCACCCAGATGACATCTTCCGGTGTGCCGGTGCGCACCGGTCGTCCTTCCTCCCGATTGGCTCAATTGACCGTGCCTTCCATGGCCCAGGCCGTGGCATCTACGGCCGCCAAGTCGAGCTTTACCCAGATGGTCAGCGTGACACCGATTGTTTCTCCTTTGGCTTCCTCGGTCAAAAAAGACAAGAAGCTGGTCAATAACTGGAAAACCAAGCCAGTGAACGAGCTGACCGATCCGGAAATCCTGGCCATGTCGGACGACGAGTACATGAACGACACCCAGTTGGCGTATTTCCGGCTGAAACTCGTCAATCTCAAGAACGACATGCTCAGCAATGCGGGTGAAACCACCGAGCATCTGCGCGAAGACACGGTGGTGGTGCCTGACCCCGCTGATCGCGCCACCATTGAGGAAGAGCATGCCCTGGAGTTGCGCACCCGTGACCGTGAACGCAAGCTGCTCAAAAAGATCGAGCAATCGATCACGCGCATCGATGCCGGCGATTATGGTTACTGTGACGAGACCGGAGAAGCTATTGGTGTCGGCCGACTGCTGGCCCGGCCCACCGCCACGCTTTCCCTGGAGGCGCAGCAGCGCCGCGAACTGAAACAAAAAATGTTTGGTGACTGAGCATGTTTGATGGTTTCCAGCGCCGGTTGAATCGCTATGGCAACGCTACCCACTAGCGCCAGACTGCTTGCCAAAGTCGCCAAGTTTGTTCGCAATCCAAGCGTCCATTGGAGCGACCTGGACAAGATCGGGGCCGAAGGCCAATCTGAATCCGAGTCCGAATCCGATCTTGTGATCGAGCCGACGCTGGCGCACAACCGGCAAACGCTCAAGGACATGATTGACCGCAAGCGTCATGAAGACACGATTCGCAAGTGCGAATTTGATGAGCTACGTCAATTGCGCCGTCAGGCATCCCTGGCCAAGCCCGATCTGAGCGACAAGCCAACCTCATTTGGTGCGACCACCAACCTCAGCGATCTGGATGAGCGGGCCATGACCCTGCGCAAAATTGATGAAATTGAAGCGCAGATGTCCAGGCAATGGTGGAAAGGAAACAAGCCAGCCTCTCAGGCCGAGGCTATTCCTGCCCCGCCCAGCGTGCCGGTGGTGCCGGCCCACAGCGCCACGGGTGACAGCTTGTTTGCGTCCACGCAGCTGAAAAACAGCCGGTTCGATTTTGACGATATTCCCACCCTGCTTGGGCCGGTGCCGACGCTCCAGACCGGAGTTCAGCCGCCCGGAGAAGATGCCTTCTTGCGGACCGAGACAGCACGCCAGGCAGTGGACGACAGGGGCTTCGACCCCGCCAAATTGTTTGTGTCAGAGCTCAATGACAATTTGTCCGATCCCGACCTGGAGGAAGCCTCAGTTCGGTTTGCCAATGGGGACGATGCGGGTGCGGAATCTGTTTTGTTGACCGCTCTGCGAGCCCATTCGACGCTGACTGTTGTGGCACAAGCACAGGCCGAGGCCTTGTTCGATATGTACCGCAGTTTGGGGCAGCAAGCCAGTTTTGAACGCGAGGCCCTGAATTTTGCGCAGCAATTTGGCTTTCCAGCAGTGACCTGGGCATCCCAACCCGCGGCTCCCGGCAGCCAGTCTGCGGTGGCGCCGCAGGTTTGGATGTGCCCGGCACAGCTTGATCTGCCGGCGCTGGCGCAACTGCCCAGCCTGTTGCCTGTCGCTGACTGTTTGTCATTGAATTGGTCGGGTCTGAAGCAGATCACGGCGCCAGCAGCGCAACAGTTGGCGACCCTGTTGGCGGCCTGGCGCACGCAGGATGCCTGTCTTGAATTTGAAGGCGAACTCGCGCTGGTCCGTGTTTTGCAGGCTGCCACGCCCAGGGGAGGGCGCC
>JAQSDS010000042.1 GCA_029946045.1 Rhodoferax sp. | reverse complement strand
GGTGCTGCACGCATCAGAGGCTGCCTTCCTGATGCAGCGGGGAGGGCAGAGTGACGCGGCGCAAATTTTGGTGCTGCTGCACGACGCTGCCCAGCACTGCCCCAGCGGCACCCGCCACTGGTTGGCACGCCGACCCGTCACCGACCATGTTCATGTACGCCCGGCACTGGACGGCGACATGGCGCGACTGGCGCGCATTCAAAGCCGCACGGCCGTGGGCCTGGTGCTGGCCGGGGGCGGCGCCAAGGGGCTGGCGCACCTGGGGCTTTACCAAGCGCTGCAGGAGCGTGGCCTGGTGGTGGACTTTGTCGGGGGCACCAGCATTGGCTCCATCATGGCGGCCATGGTGGCCTCAGACCAGCCACTGGCCAGCGTGATGCCGATTGCGCGCGCGGCCTTTGCCGACAAACCCACGGGTGACTTCAACCTGCTGCCTTTGATTTCTCTGATTCGCGGACGCCGCATGCGCAGCATCCTGCAGGTGGCGCTGCAAGCCGTTTTTGGCCACCCAGCCGACATTGAAGACACCTGGAAAAACTACTTCTGCGTGGCCAGCAACTACACCAAGGCGTGCGAACAGGTCATCAGCCAGGGCCCGCTGACCCAATCTATTTTGGCCAGCACCGCCATTCCAGGTGCGTTTCCGCCGGTCCCGGTGGCAGGCGACCTGCTGTTTGACGGCGGCACTTTCAACAATTTTCCGATCAGCATCATGCGCAAGCGCCGCGGCGTTGGCAAGGTCATCGGCATCGACCTGGGCAGTCGCAAACCCAAGCCCGTGGGCTTTGACGAGGTGCCTGGCACCTGGACGCTGCTGCGCGACCGCCTGCGCCCGCGCCAGCAGCGCCGCTACAAGCTGCCATCGTTCATGGCCTACCTGCTGAACGTGACCATCATGTACAGCAGCTCGCGCCAGGACGAGTCGCGGCGTCTGACCGACTTGTATTTTTGCCCACCGCTGGAGCGTGTCGGCATGCTGCAGTGGCAGCGTTTTGACAGCATCACCCAGCAGGGTTACGACTATGCCTGCGAGGTGCTGGACGCCATGACCGAAGATCAGCTCAAGGCGTTCCGGTCGCGCGACTGACGGCCCAAGTCCATCGCGGCAAGGGCACCGCTGTTGCGGGGAGTTGGCTGGTTTTGCAGGTGGCCCACCACGGGCCAATGGATGCCTGCTATCCAATTACTTGTACAGCTATAAGAGCATCTAGACAATTTAGCTGGACACCTGGACAGCTGATTCAAAATGGTTTCTGGTGTTTTTGTGCAACGTTTAGCTGTCTAAATTGCAACTGTCTAATTTAGACACTTGCATTTCAACTGTATATCTATATAGTCGCAACTGTCTAACAAAGAAAACAGTGGGTCATCTCATGTTAACTAGCGTTGCGCTGCTTGAAGGGGCTGGTATCTCTCGGGCCACCCTGAACAACTACATTGCTGTCGGCTTGCTGCCCCGGCCCGAGGTGCGTCGCCAAGCGGCGGTGCCGGGCGAGGCGCCCACCACGCTGGGCTATTTCCCGGATTGGGCCTTGGGCCGTATTCAGCAAATCCAGGATCTCAAACGTGCCGGCGTCAGCATGGAAGACATCAGGCACCAACTGGCCGATGCGGCAGAACCTGTCAAACAGATTGCCCCGCCACCGCAACAAGCACCACCGTTGATCGTCAGACCGCCGGTTGACCAGCCACCTGTTGCTGAAAAACGCAACCCTTCTGGCGCGGTTCAAGCCAGCGAATCGGTCCAGGTCTCGGTGGAAAACATTCCCTATGCCGCTTACATGGTCAACTTCGAGTTCCAGCTGATTTGGCTCAATGCGCTGGCCCAGAAAGAATTCTTTGCCGGCAACCAGATCCCGGAGCGCGCCACCGACCGCTCCATCGTGCCGACGCTGCTCGACTGGGCTGCCGATCTGCCCGCGCCAGAGCAGGCCAGCTTGTTCAATGCCCATCTGGGCCTGATCAAAAGTCGGTTGCCGCGCCAGACCTTCAGCCAGAATCTGGGTGACCTGCCTGATGCGCAGCGGCACTGGTTGATGGCTTGTTATGACCAATGCCCCGAACCCGACAACCGAATTCAGCACATTGTTGGGCTGATGCATCCCAATCCCGATGTGGGCCCCTGCCAGGTCGTGGCCCTGGGCTTTCGCGAAGGCGTGTTGATTGTCTATGTGCCGGACCAACAAGACGTGAACCAGCTGCTGAACTCGATATCGCGGCGCGACACCTTCATTCGCAGTTTGCTGAGCCAGCGCCTGCCGGTGTTGACACCGCTGGCGGTGATGGTGGCCGACCTGCAGAACTCGGTGCGCATTTGTTCCGAGTTGCCACCCGAAGACTACTTTCAGCTCATCAACCAGATCTGGTCTACGCTGGACCCGATCTTTCGGGAATATTACGGCGCCTATGGCAAACACACGGGCGACGGCATGGTGTACTACTTCTTTCCGCAGCCCGACCGCAATTACCTGATGAACGCCGTGCTGTGCGCCAACAAGGTGCGCGAGACCATGCAAGGCATCAGCCATGACTGGAAAGTGCGCAAGGGCTGGACCAACCAGTTGTACATGAACATCGGCTTGAGCGAGGGCGAGGAATGGCTGGGTACATTCAAGACCAATACCAACTATGAATTGGTGGTGCTGGGGGAAACCATCAACATTTGCGGCCGTTTGTCTGACCTGGCACGTTTTGGCAAGGTCTGGGCCACCAAGGGTTTGCTCAGCAAATTGTCCAGCACCGAACGCTCAAAAATCCGCTACGGCGTCGAGCGCGACACACCTGAGGGCAAGGTGTTTGTCAATAACTCTTATGCCCAGGTGACCTCACTGTTGTCGAGCAACGAGCCGCGCCACGCCAAACTCATGGACATCGCCACCTGCGCCGTGGCTGAGGTGTTGCCAAAGCTCTGACACAGTTAAACGCCGTACTCGCCGGGCAATTTGTTGAGTTTGGCCGCCAAGCGCTACGGGGCGCGATTCAAAGTGGTGTGGCACCCTGAAGAAATCAAGGCATCACGTGATATCCGGCCCGTCGACTGGGCCATGCGCATGCGGTTTTGGGGTGAAAACACACGCGAAATTGAAGCGGCTGTATGCAAGCGCTCGTCGTCGCGCGCCTTCCACCCCAAAGCCCGGTCACATGGCCCAATCACCGTGCCTGACACCGTCGAAGTCTGAATTCCCCTGCCAGCCTACCCAATCACTCGCAAAATCAGCCGGGCGATACGCTATGCGGAGGTAAAGAAGGAGCCCGTGCAGCGGGCGGGTGACACGTAGCAAAGCGTATCGCCCGGCTGATTCGTCTACCACCGTAATATGGGCCTCGACCCGATAGACCCACCTGAGCGCTTCGGAAAAGAATAATTCATCTGAAGCCCATATCACTTTGAATCGCACCTGGCGCTATGCCTTGCGGCTAAAACGCCTTACCATCCAGCCATAACAAAGAGGGAGGCGTCAATTGAACAATCCTTTAGCTTGGTCGCCAGCGCAGCGTTGCCTGGCTGCAAGCGGCATCAATGTGTGCTTTGCCTTGTTGTACCTTGCGGTTTACGCGCACGCGTTTTGGTACCCGCAAGCCAATCCTGAAGTCAACCAGGCTTTCCTGCCAACAGCGGCTTGGGTGGTGGCCCTGACGGGCGGCGTCATGAGCCTGCTGAGCGCTATCAGCTACCGGCTGCGTTACCAGCTTGCGCCCAGTCCCTGGTTGAACAACGCCACCATTGCCCTGTGCACCTGGGTGGTGATTTTTTCCACCTATTTTTATGGGCTTTTCACCCATTTGTATGCCGGCGTAGCCATCGTGGCAGCCTGGGTGGTGGGGCTGACCCTTTTTTCTGCGCGTGAAATGTGGGTCAATTTACTTAGCACCCTGGCTTTCAACAGCCTGCTGCTGGCGGGCGCCTATGCCGGGCAGATTCCTTACGCGCCCTTTTTCAACACCACCGCAGCCAGCATCGGCCAGGTCAACCCGGGGCTGCTGCGGCCCATGAACGCCATCACCATGCTGTTGCTCGGGGTGGTGCTGGCCATTGTCTATTTCATTGTGGAACGCTGGAAACAGCGCGAGAAAGAGTTGCTGGCCGTGGGTGAAACCCTGGTCAAAGCCAATGCCATCATCAGCCGTTATGTTGCGGTGCAACTGACCGATGAGGTGCGCAATGGCAATTACGCGGCGATGGAACGCCACGAGCGCCGTAAATTGACCTTGTTTTTTTCTGACATCAAGGACTTTTCAACCACCGCCGATGCCATCGAACCCGAAGACCTGTCCTTGCTGCTGAATGACTATCTGTCAGAAATGACCTTGATTGCGCAGCGTTATGGCGCCACCATCGACAAATTTGTGGGTGATGCCATCATGATCTTTTTTGGCGCGCCGCAAAGCAGCAACGACCGCGATCAGGCTTTGCGGGCTGTGCGTATGGGCGTCGAGATGCAGCACAGCATGCATGTGCTGCGGCAAAAGTGGGTTGGGCAGGGCATCACGCACCCGTTTCACATCCGCATTGGCATCAATACCGGCCAGGCCAGCGTGGGTGCCTTTGGTTCCCAGCAGCGCCTTGAATACACAGCGATTGGCAGGCAGGTCAATCTGGCGGCGCGTATTCAGGCCCATTGCCTGCCAGACCATGTGTTGATCAGTCACTCCACCTGGTCTTTGGTGCATGACAAAATTGCCTGTGTGGCCCAAGGTGAGGCCGATTTTCAGGGTTCGCATGAGCCGGTTCAAATTTTTGAGGTGAGCTTGTGAATTACTCACCATTTCTGTGGATAACTTTGTGAATAATTGCCCTGAAAAGGTGCGCCGAACGGCGTCGCGCTTGACACAAGTGGCTCTGATTAAAATTTAATCAACAAAAAACGTAATTAAATCAATGATGTTCTACGTAAAAACTCAACCGTCTGCTAGCTTTTTTGTATTTTTGACCGCGCCCAAAAATTGTGGGCAATTCGCTATCGTGTTGCTAGCGGCAGGTGACGTGACATGAGCCTTGCACCGTCTTTGCTGCCGGTTTCAGGCACTGTCTGGGCGGTGGGTGCGCTGTGCCGAGCCATTGCCGATGCGCTGCAGGCACGATTTAATCCGGTGACCGTGCGTGGCGAGTTGTCAGGGTTTTCACGTGCTGCCAGCGGCCACTGTTACTTTTCTCTGAAAGACGCTTCCGGACAGTTGCGCTGTGCCATGTTCAAGCGTGCCGCCAGCGGCCTTGACTTTGCGCCGCGCGACGGTGAACTGGTGGAAGTCCAGGGTCGCCTGGGGGTCTATGAGCCGCGCGGAGATCTGCAACTGATTGTTGAAGGCATGCGCCGCGCGGGCCAAGGCAACTTGTTTGAGGAATTTCTCAAGCTCAAGGCCAGACTGGAAGCGCAAGGCTTGTTTGACGCCGCCCGCAAGCGGGCGCTGCCGCTGATGCCGCGCGCCATCGGTCTGGTGACCTCGCTGGGCGCGGCCGCCTTGCACGATGTGGTCACCGCCTTGCAGCGGCGCGTGCCGCACATTCCGGTGGTGCTGGCGCCAGCCTCAGTGCAGGGCGCCAACGCCCCGGCCGAGTTGATGGCCGCGCTGTCTGCCTTGTACCAATGCAAGGTGCAGCCGATTGATGTCATTTTGATGGTGCGTGGCGGCGGCGCGCTGGAAGACCTGTGGGCCTTCAACGACGAAGCCCTGGCGCGCTTGATGGTGCAAAGCCCGGTGCCCATCATTTGTGGCGTCGGCCACGAGACCGACTTCACCATTGCCGACTTCTGCGCCGACCTGCGCGCACCCACACCCACCGCCGCCGCTGAGCTGGTGGCGCAGCCGCGCGAGGCCTGGCTGGGCGCACTGGACCAGGCACAACGGCGCCTGGGCGACGCCGTGCTGCGCCAGCTCGACCGCCAGGGCCAACGGCTGGACCGGGCCGTGGCGCGCCTGGGGCGGCCGTCTGAACGACTGACCAGCCAGCACCTGCGCCTGGCCGCAAGCGCCCATGGCTTGCAAAGCGCAGCGCGGCACTTTCTGCAGCAAAAAGAGCAGCATCAGCAGCGCATAGTGGCCCAGTTGCCCACCAGCGTGCAGCGCGCCCGGCAACAGCAGGCACAGCGGCTGGAGCGGGCTTCTCTGCGTTTGAACCTGCTCGACCCGCACCTGGTGCTGGCCCGTGGTTATGCCATGCTGTCGGACGATCGGGGCAACACCATTGCCAGTTGTCAGCAGACCGCGCCAGGTCAGGCTGTCAAGGCTACCCTTGTCGACGGCACGGTTGATTTGAGCGTGGTGTAAGCTGCGCCCGGAAAGTTTTTACAATTCCCATTTTTTGCAACTCAACACCGAGGACCTCATGGAACATACTTTGCCCGCCCTGCCTTTTGCGATGGATGCCCTGGCACCCCACTATTCCAAGGAAACGCTGGAATTCCATTACGGCAAGCACCACAACGCGTATGTGGTCAACCTCAACAACCTGCAAAAGGGCACTGAGTTCGAAAGCATGGACCTGGAGTCCATCGTCAAGAAGTCCAGCGCCGGCATCTACAACAATGCAGCCCAAATTTGGAACCACACCTTCTTCTGGAACTGCATGACCCCCAACGGCGGCGGCGAACCCACCGGCGCGCTGGCGGCTGCCATCAACGCCAAGTGGGGTTCTTACGCTGCGTTCAAGGAAGCCTTTGTCAAGAGCGCCGTGGGCAATTTTGGTTCCGGCTGGACCTGGCTGGTAAAAAAGGCCGACGGCTCGGTCGACATCGTCAACATGGGTGCCGCTGGCACGCCCCTGACCACGGCAGACAAGGCGCTGCTGACCGTTGATGTCTGGGAACACGCCTACTACATTGACTACCGCAACCTGCGTCAGAAATTCGTTGAGACTTACCTGGGTAACCTGGTGAACTGGCGCTTTGCCGAAGCCAACTTTGCCTGAAGACTGCCCACTAATCAGTTGGGGTCAGAGCACGTCGCTGCGCGAGTGGTCTGACCCGCAAGTCCTCAAGTAAGTTGGGGTCGGAGCACGTCTCTGCGAGAGTGGTCTGACCCACAAGTTCTCAAGTGAACCACCTTCGGGTGGTTTTTTTGTACCTGTGGGTTGTTACAGGGCTTTCTCGATAGCCGCCACCAGGCTGGGGCTGTCGGGCTCGACCTTGCTGGCAAAGCTGGCAAGCACCTTGCCGTTGCGGTCGATCAGGTACTTGTGAAAATTCCACTGCGGCGACTGTCCGGTGGCCTTGGCCAGTGCGCTGTACAGGGGGCTGGCCTGCGGTCCCCGCACCACGCTTTTGGAAAACATGGGGAATTTCACGCCATAGGTGTTGAAGCAAAAGTCGGCAATTTCCTTGCCGCTGCCGGGCTCCTGCTGACCGAAATCATTGGAGGGAAAACCCAGCACCACCAGTCCTTTGGCCTGGTATTTGGCGTGCAGCGCTTCCAGGCCCTCATATTGGCCGGTAAAACCGCAGTAGCTCGCGGTGTTCACCACCAGCAGCACCTTGCCTGCGTACTGGCACAGCTTTTGTGGCGTCTCGTCTTGCAGGCGGTTGAAGCTGTGCTGCAACACGGCCGGGCAATTGTTGGCAGCGCTGGTGCCGGTCTGCGCCTTGGCTGGCGCAGCACCCCATAACACGCTGCTCAAGGCCAGCGACAGCAGCGCCAGGCGGCGCAATTGGACGTGGGTAAAAGACATCATGGA
>JAQSDS010000041.1 GCA_029946045.1 Rhodoferax sp. | reverse complement strand
CAGCGGACGGGGGACACGTAGCAAAGCGCATCGCCCGACTGATTGGGACAGCACCCTGATACAGCCTTTGTCCCGGAACCTGCCCACATCAAGTTGAATCGAACCCGCTCCGCGCATCAGACAGGCAAATTTCAGTCCACAACAGAGGCACAATTCATCATTCTTTTCGCCACTTAAAGGAACACCTCCATGGCCTCCGGAAAAATACTTGTCGCCCAGGGTGGCGGCCCCACTGCCGTCATCAACCAATCGCTGGTCGGCGTGGCACTTGAGGCCCGGCGCTTCAGCCAAATTGGCCATATTTACGGTGCCCACCACGGGGTCCGCGGCATCATCGACGAAGACTTCGTCGACCTGACGCAGGAAACCAGCCACAACCTGGAGCTGGTCGCCAATACGCCCTCAAGCGCCTTGGGCTCGACCCGGGACAAGCCAGATGCCGCCTATTGCCATGAGATTTTCAAGGTACTGCAAGCGCATCAAATTGGCCACTTCTTCTACATCGGGGGCAACGACTCATCTGACACGGTGCGCATCGTCAGCCAGGAGGCGCGCGCCGCCAACTACGACCTGCGCTGTATTCACATTCCAAAGACCATCGACAACGACTTGGTCGGCAACGACCACACCCCGGGTTTTCCTTCGGCGGCGCGCTTTGTGGCGCAAGCCTTTGCCGGGGCCAATCTCGACAACGCCGCCCTGCCTGGCGTCTATGTGGGCGTGGTCATGGGTCGCCATGCCGGCTTCCTGACCGCGGCCTCCGCTTTGGGCAAAAAATTCCCGGATGACGGCCCCCACCTGATTTACCTGCCAGAACGAACCTTTGATCTGAACCAGTTTTTGCTCGATGTCAAAACCATGTACGAGCGACATGGCCGCTGCGTGATTGCGGTTTCCGAAGGAATCCACGATGCCAGCGGCACACCCATCACAGCGCTTCTTGCCAAAGAAATGGAACACGACGCGCACGGCAATGTGCAGCTCTCGGGCAACGGCGCACTGGCAGATTTGTTATGTGAGGAGATCAAGTCCAAACTCAAAATCAAGCGCGTGCGTGGCGACACCTTTGGCTACCTGCAGCGATCATTCATTGGCTGCGTCTCAGACGTCGACCAGCGCGAAGCCCGAGAGGTCGGCGAGAAAGCGGTGCAATTTGCCATGTGGGGCGGGCGTGATGGCTCAGTAGCTATCAAGCGCACGGGCTTCTACTCGGTCGACTACGAGCTGCTGCCACTGGAAGCCGTGGCCGGCAAAACCCGCGTCATGGAAGACGAGTTCATTACCGCCAACGGCACCGACGTCACCGACGCGTTTCGCATGTACCTGCGCCCCTTGCTGGGCTCCGGCATGCCCGATGCCTTCCGCCTGCGTCACCACCCGGTGGCACGTGTGCTTAAAAAATAAGCGGCCACCATGAAACTGCTTATTTTTGCGGGCAGCACCCGCGCCCAATCGTTCAACCGCCAGTTGGCCAAAGTCGCGGCCAAAATGGCCAGACAAGCTGGCGCCGAGGTCACGCTACTGGAACTCTCCAGCCTCGACATCCCGATGTACAACGCCGACCTGGAGGCGAACGGCACGCCTCCGGATGTGATTCGTTTGAAAGAAATCATGTACCAGCACCCGGCCTGGGTCATCTGCTCGCCGGAGTACAACGGCAGCTATACCGCTTTATTGAAGAACACCCTGGACTGGGCATCGAGTCCAGTCAAATCCGACCCCAACTGGCAACAAGGCACAAAAGCCTTTACGGGCAAGGTGGTGGGTTTGCTGTCGGCCTCACCCGGGGCCTTGGGCGGTCTGCGTTCCCTGTCGCACCTGACACCGCTCTTGCTCAACCTGCAATGCTGGGTGACTCCACAACAATACGCGCTGGGCCAGGCGGGTAGCGCCTTTGATGCCGATGGCGAGCTCCTGAACACCACACAGCGCGCCGGTGTCGAATCGGTCGTCAAGCAGGTGCTATGGGCTGCGGCGCGATTTGCCCCCTCGGCGACTACAGTGAATTAACAGCCACAGACACGCCTGACCGACACGCGTTAGCATCACATGATCGACCAGATGTCGTCGATTCACAGCAAATTTTTACTGGATTTTCATGAAACTTTACTACTCACCCGGCGCCTGCTCGCTGTCGCCACACATTGTGCTCAAAGAGTCAGGCCTGAGCTTTGAAGCCATTGCGGCTCCTACCAAAACCCACAAGCTGGCAGACGGCACCGACTACTACAGCATCAACCCCCTTGGCTACGTGCCGTACCTGGTGCTGGATGACGGCCGCACTCTGCACGAAGGCCCGGCCATCGTGCAATACCTTGCCGATCAGGTGCCTAATAAACAACTGGCGCCCGCCAATGGCACCTGGGAGCGCTACAAACTGCAGGAATGGCTCAATACCATTGGCACCGAGTTGCACAAAGGCTTTTCCCCCCTGTTCGCCCCGGGCATGCCTGCAGAGGCCAAGGAAATGGCCAAGACGCGACTGACGTCAAGAATGAACTGGGTCGATGGCGAGCTGGCCGGCAAAGACTACCTGCTGGGCGATACCTTTACGGTGGCCGATGCCTACCTGTTTGTGGTGGCCAGCTGGAGCAAGCATGTGGGCTTGGATATCTCTGGCTTGAGTCATCTGCAGGCATTTTTGGCGCGTGTGGCTGCCCGGCCAGCGGTGCAGGAGGCGCTGCGCGCCGAAGGCTTGATCAAGTAACAAAAACGTCAGGCGCTCACACAAAAAGCCGCTGAATCCAGCGGCTTTTGCGTCATTGCGTCCCATTTCATTGATTTAAATCAATGAAATGGGAGCTCGCCAGCTGGGCTTTACCTTCGAGACACTTAATATCCGGCCATGGCAGCTAACATGGAAACTTGGGACTGAACAATTTTTCCACTTCGGTTAGCATGCGGTCAAACCCTTCATTTCCCACGGGCACCAACGCAGTGAGCTGGTGTCTGCCATCTGTGACCAGACCATGATTTTTAATAAAACCAGTACCGACGTAAACGAAGGCACGCTTGCCGCTCAGCCCTCCGGCGCCGTCACCGTCGCCGCGCCCGTCACGGTTCCTCATTACCTGGAGGCAACCTACTGGTGGGCCTACACGCACCCCAACGCGGTGCGTGTGTTCGAGCGTCAATGGCTGGTCAACCTGATTTTGTGGGGCAATTTTTCACGGCTTCGTGACCTGGCACTGAAGGAAATGGGCGAGGTCATCAATGGCAACGTGCTACAAGTGGCCTGTGTCTATGGCAATTTCACTGAACACTTGGTGCGCCGCCTGGGGCCGCAAGGCCATCTGAATTTGATCGACGTGGCACCCGTGCAAATCACCAACCTGCACGACAAGCTAGGTCATCAAAAGCAAGTCACCGTGCTGCAGCAGGATTCATCTGCCCTGCACTTTGCCGACGCCAGCCATGACACCGTCGTGGTGTTTTTTCTGCTGCACGAACAACCCGCCGAGGTCCGCAAAAAAACCATCGCTGAGGCCCTGCGTGTCACCCAACCCGGCGGCAAAGTGGTGTTTGTCGATTACCACAAGCCCAAGGCACTGAGCCCATTTCGGTACATCATGGTGCCTATTCTGACCACGCTGGAACCCTTTGCCATGGATTTGTGGAACGGGCAAATTGCCGACTGGCTGCCGTCAGACTGTCAAAACCTGCACATTGACAAGCAAACCTATTTTGGCGGGCTCTACCAAAAAGTAGTGATCACCCGTTGATCTCCGCTCAAGAATGACCCACGTCTTGACATAAGATATTTTGCTTTTTGATTCTGTGCCCTCCCTGCTCTTGAAGAACACTACGCCATCTCTGACTTTTTCCAAGCTTGGTTGTACCAGGGGCGGACGGCAACTCTTCAAGAACGTTGATTGCCAGCTCGAAGCCGGTAGCTGGCTGTATGTGGCCGGGGCCAACGGGGTCGGGAAAACCAGCCTGTTACGCATGGTCTGCGGTCTGGCTTCGATAGAAGCCGGAGACATTCTCTGGAACGGCAACCCCATTCACGCACAGCGCGAGGCCTACCGGCAAGACCTGTGCTATTTGGGCCACTTGAATGCCTTGCAGGAGTCCATGACGGTCGACGAAAACCTGGCTTTCACCACAGCTCTGGGCGGCTTTGCCCCAGACAGGTCCGAGACACAGGCGGTACTGACACGTTTTGGCCTGCGCGGGCGTGGCCGGCAACTGGTACGTCACCTGTCACAGGGACAGAAGCGCCGCGTTGCTCTGACCCGGCTGGCCATGAGCCCAGCCCGGCTCTGGGTGCTGGATGAACCTTATGTGGCCATGGACGAAGCCGGTATTACTTTACTGGCAGATTTGATTGCTAGCCACCTGGCAAAAGGCGGGCTGGCGGTGTTGACCAGCCACCAGCGCGTACCCATTGGCAATGTACCCGCACGAATGCTGGAGCTACAGGCACCATGAACAGCGTCGTGAAACCCGTCGGACTTGGCCATGTGCTGCTGGCCGTACTCCGGCGTGAAATTTCGCTGGGGATGCGACAAAAGGGTGAGGTGCTGACGCCCTTGGTGTTTTTTGTTGTCATCGCCAGCCTGTTTCCGCTCGGGGTCGGGCCGGAATCAGCTTTACTGCTGCGCATGGCGCCCGGCGTACTGTGGGTCAGCGCCCTGCTGGCTGCCATGTTGTCGTTGCAACGCATGTTTGCCACCGATTACGCCGACGGCTCGCTAGAACAAATGGCACTCTCGAACACACCTCTGGCGTTGCTGGTGCTGGCCAAAGCGTTAGCCCATTTTTTACTGGCTGGTTTGCCTTTGGTCCTGATGGCACCGGTGCTGGGACTTCAATTTGGTCTGGACTCCCGGGCCTTGGGCATCCTGATGTTGTCACTGCTGCTGGGCACACCCACCCTGAGCCTGATCGGCAGCATTGGCGCAGCGCTGACTTTGGGCGTACGGGGCGCAGGGGTTTTGCTGTCTTTGTTGATCCTGCCGCTGTATATTCCGGTCCTGATTTTTGGTGCAGGTGCGGTTGAAGCTGACGCCGCCGGCCTGGGCATTGGTGGCCACTTGTCGCTGATGGCCGCACTGCTGGTGCTCTCGGTCTTTTTCTCTCCCCTGGCTACGGCAGCCGCTTTGAGGATTTCCCTGGAATGAAAACACGCGTGATTCATTGGTTCAAGTTCTCTTCCCCCCAGAATTTTTATTTTTTGGCAGGGAAAATGTGGCCCTGGTTTGCCGCCCTGGCGACCATACTGGCACTGGTAGGCTTGTGGATATCGTTCTTTGTGGCACCGGTTGATGCCCAGCAGGGCCAGGGATACCGCATCATTTTTGTCCATGTCCCGGCCTCTCAGATGTCCATGTTCATTTACCTGGTGATGGCCGGCTGGGCAGGTTTCGGACTGGCCTTCAATACCCGCTTGTCAGGCATGATGGCCTCGGCCTTGGCACCTACCGGCGCGCTGTTTGCCTTTTTGTCCTTGGTCACTGGCGCCCTTTGGGGCAAACCGATGTGGGGTGCCTGGTGGGTGTGGGACGCACGCCTGACTTCCGAGCTGATTTTGCTGTTTTTGTACCTGGGTTTTCTGGCGTTGCAAGCCAGCATTGACGACCCGCGCCGCGCCGACAAGGCCTGCGCCATCCTGGCGCTGGTCGGTGCGGTGAATGTGCCCATCATTTATTTCTCGGTGAAATGGTGGAACACCCTGCATCAGGGTGCATCGGTATCCCTAAAAGGTTCATCCATGGCCTCGACCATGCTGACGGGCATGTTGATCATGGTGCTGGCCTTCTGGATGTACACCATCGCCATTGCGCTGGTGCGGGTACGCACCATTATTCTGGATCGGGAACGTCATACGGAGTGGGTGAAACATGCAGTGGCTTAGCGTAGAAGACTTTTTTCACATGGGCGGTTACGCCTTCTATGTCTGGGGCAGCTTTGGTGCGACCGCTCTGGTTGTTGTGGCCGAAATCTGGCAGGTTCGCGCCAAACGGCGCGAGATTCTGCGAAACCTTTTAAATGAAACTGACTCACATCAAGATTAAGCTCAGCCATGACCATGAAACCTCGTCACAAACGCACTGCCATGATTATTGGCGCCCTGGCTGCCCTCTCCCTGGCCGCCTACTTCGTCCTCAATGCTTTTCAAAGCAACCTGGTCTTTTTCTTCACGCCGTCCCAAGTCGGTGCCGGCGAAGCGCCGCAAAACCGTGCCTTCCGAATTGGCGGTCTGGTCAAGCAAGGCTCGGTCAAACGCGACAACCTGACGGTAGCATTTGTCGTGACCGACAGCATCAAGGAAGTTCCCGTGACCTACACCGGCATCCTGCCAGACCTGTTCCGCGAAGGCAAGGGGGTGGTGGCGCAAGGGCAACTTGGCACCGATGGCAAATTCACCGCGTCGGAAGTGCTCGCCAAACATGATGAAAACTACATGCCGCCCGAAGCCCAGCATGCGCTGGACCAGGCCGAAATCGAAAAAGCCGGCAAAACGCTGAAGTAACGCCCTGGTCATTTACCAGCCTCTTTTTTTCATACCCCGAGACGCACCATGATTCCTGAACTTGGACATTTCGCCCTCATTCTTGCCTTGCTTGTTGCTGCGGCATTTGGCACCCTGAGTCTGGCTGGCGGCCAACAAGGACGTGCTGACTGGATGGCCATGGCACGCCCTGGCGCACAAGTTTTGTGGCTACTGGTTGGCTTTTCTTTTTTATGTCTGACCTACTCTTTTTACAGCAATGACTTTTCAGTGCTTTACGTAGCCCAGCACTCCAACACCCAGTTGCCCGACATTTACCGCATCGCTGCAGTGTGGGGAGGCCATGAAGGATCACTCTTGCTGTGGTTGCTGATGCTGTGCAGCTGGATGATGGCGGTGTCACTTTTTTCAAGCCAATTGCCCGATGCCATGGTGTCGCGCGTGTTGGGTGTGTTGGCGCTGATCGCCGTGGGTTTCCTGCTCTTCATGCTGATCACTTCGAGCCCTTTTGAGCGCCTGGCCGAAATTCCGGCGGACGGCCGTGACTTGAACCCGCTGCTGCAAGACCCCGGCTTGGTGTTTCACCCTCCCATGCTTTACATGGGATATGTCGGCATGTCGATTCCATTCGCGTTTTCTATTGCCGCGTTGCTCAACGGCCGACTCGACGCAGCTTGGGCGCGCTGGACCCGCCCGTGGGCGACTGCCGCCTGGATTTGCCTGACCATTGGCATCGCAATGGGATCCTGGTGGGCCTATTACGAATTAGGTTGGGGTGGCTGGTGGTTCTGGGACCCGGTTGAAAACGCCTCTTTTCTGCCATGGCTGGTTGGCACTGCACTGATCCATTCGCTGGCAGTCACGGAGAAACGCGGCCTATTCAGAAGCTGGACCATCATGCTATCGCTCATTGCGTTCTCGCTTAGTTTGCTCGGCACCTTCTTGGTGCGCTCGGGGGTGTTGACATCGGTTCATGCCTTTGCCACCGACCCCAAACGAGGCGTGTTCATCTTGCTGTTTCTTGCCGTGGTGGTGGGAAGTTCATTGATTTTGTTTGCCGCCCGTCAAGGCAAAGTGCGTTCCGGTGGCACGTTCTCTCTCATCTCCCGGGAGACTTTTTTGCTGGTCAACAATGTTTTACTGACCACAGCCGCCGCCGCTGTGCTGCTGGGCACGCTGTACCCGCTGGTCATTGATGCGCTGAACCTGGGAAAACTGTCGGTGGGTCCGCCCTACTTCAACGCCGTCTTTGCTCCCATCATGACGCCGGTGCTGTTGTTCATGGTGATTGGCAGTTATGCCCGCTGGAAAAA
>JAQSDS010000040.1 GCA_029946045.1 Rhodoferax sp. | reverse complement strand
TAGGTGACGGCAACAACATGGCCAACACCTGGCTGCAGGCCGCAGAGTTGCTGGACTTCAAGGTCAACGTGAGCACACCAAGCGGCTATGAAGTCGATGAGAAAGTAGCTTCCATCACGGGCAAAATCAGTCCGAGGCACTTCCAGACTTACAGCCATCCCATGGATGCCTGTCGCGGCGCCGACCTGGTCACGACCGATGTCTGGACCAGCATGGGTTATGAGGCAGAAAACGAGGTTCGTAGACAAGCCTTTGCTGCCTGGCGTGTCAGCGCTGACATGATGGCCGTGGCCCAACCCGACGCGCTTTTTATGCATTGCCTGCCAGCCCACCGTGGCGAGGAAGTCGATGCAGACGTGATCGACGGTGCGCAGAGTGTGGTTTGGGACGAAGCCGAAAACCGCATGCACGTGCAAAAAGCGCTGATGGAATTCCTGTTGCTGGGGCGTTTGCCCTGAGGGTTTAACGCCCGCGTAATGAGCTTACGGTGTCGTGCACCAAGGGGCAGTGTCGTGCGCCAGGGCCATCCAGAGCGCCCAGGATGAGCTCAATGCCAGTGCCAGTCCTGCCAGTCGTACCCCCCAGTCGCCATTGCGGTTGCCGCGCAAGCGCAACCAGAGCCAGGGCCCGAGCATCATCGAGACGCTGGTTCCCATGGCAAACAAAGCCATCACCAAAGCCCCATCCAGCGCGCCACCTGCCAAGGCGGCCACCAGCAGGGCTGAATACAACAAGCCACAGGGTAGAAATGTCCAGACAGCCCCGATCAGCAATGGGGCAGTGGCGCCCTTGTTGGACACCAGTCCCCTGACCTTTTTCCATATCGTCCGGCCTGCCTGTTCCATCCAGATCGGCTGCTGGGCTTTCCACACAAGCATCAGGCCCAGAACAATCATGCCGACGTGAAACATCGACCAGACCGGCCGCAAAGCGCTGGACTGCACAGTCAGCCAGCCCAGGCCCTGCATTGACGCGGCCGCCAAGGCACCGAGCCCGGCGTAACCAATCACACGGCCTAACTGGAAGGTCCACATCGCTGATGTGGAACGGGCACCTGCTGCCTGGCCAATGCCGGCGCAGGCTGCACCGCACATGGCGATGCAATGGGGTCCACCGACCAAACCCATGAGCAGCGCAGTGGTGGCGAGGCTTGTTTGCATCCCGCCAATTTAGAGGATTTTGGAAAACTTGGCGCGCGTACGGTCAGTTTGAAGATAACGATCAAATACCATGGCCACCGCTCTGACAAAAAACCAGCCTTTGGGGGTCACTTTGATCCCATTTTCATCCAGTGCGACCAGGCCCTGCGCCACCTGGGTTTGCAGCGTCTCAAGTTCCTTGTGAAAGTACAACTTGAAGTCGATGAGGTAAGCGAGGTTGATTGATTCAAAGGACAGGCGGCCCTGGCACATCAGCGCCATGATCACAGCGCGGCGCACCAGGTCATCGCGTGACAAGGCCAAACCACGCACGACCGGGAACTGGCCCTGGTCCAGGAAATCGTAATACTCTTCCAGCGTTTTCGCATTTTGGCTGTAGGTGGCACCGACACGTCCAATCGACGATACACCGAGGCCAATCATGTCGCAATCGGGCTGCGTGCTGTAGCCCTGAAAATTCCGATGCAAGCGCCCCTGCCGTTTGGCCACCGCCAAGGAGTCTTCGGGCAGTGCAAAGTGGTCCATGCCGATGTACACATAACCTGCTGCCAAAAATGCGGCCATGGATTGCGCCAGCATAGCCACTTTGGCAGCGCCAGTGGGAATCTCAACCGAAGAAATCCGCCTCTGCGGCTTGAAGCGCTCAGGCAAGTGCGCATAGGCGTACAAAGCAATGCGATCGGGTCTGAGCTCAATGATTTGACCGATCGTGCGCTCAAACGACTCAGGCGTCTGCTCGGGCAGTCCATAAATCAGATCGGCGTTGACAGACTCGAAACCCTTTTGGCGCGCTGCCGCCACCAGTGCGAAAACCTGCTCGGCGGGTTGAATACGGTGAACAGCTTTTTGCACCGCTGGATCAAAGTCCTGAATGCCAAAACTCAAACGGTTAAAGCCGAGTTCGGCCAAGGTGTCCAGGCGTTTTTCGTCAATCGTCCGGGGATCAATCTCAATGGAATACTCTCCGCCGGGAACAAGTGAAAAATTTCGCGCAAGCATGTGCATTAACTCACGCAACTCGTCGTCTGACAGGAAGGTCGGGGAACCACCGCCCAGATGCAACTGGGAAACAACCTGCCCCTGGCCCATGTGCTGGACATGAAGGTCGACCTCCCTGCTGATATACCGAAGGTAGGCCGCGGCACGGTCATGGTGCTTGGTGATAATTTTGTTGCAGGCGCAGTAATAGCAAAGCGACTCACAAAACGGTATGTGTACGTAAAGTGACAGGGGCAGCACCATGGCCGCAGCACCCGATCGTCTTTGCTCCAAAGCCTGGATGTAATCATGTGAAGTAAATGCCTCCACAAATCGATCTGCCGTGGGATAGGACGTGTACCGTGGGCCGGACACATCGTACTGGCGAATCAGGTTCTCGGAAATGGGCTCGGCAACACTATCAGTCATTCTTTATCCTTGGGAGTTGCGTAGAATATGCCTGCAAATATCGATTTTTTTCTTGATCTCGATCAACTTATTTTAAAAAATCACTGGCATTGACGATCTGCATAAAATTGATGTAAGTCAGATAACAAAGCCAAAGAGTGTCAAAATCAGTCTAATGAATCACCAGTCCATCAAAATAGCCTGCTCCAATTGCAACATGCGTGAATTGTGCATGCCCATCGGCCTAAGTGAAGGTGAACTTGATCGCATTGATGCCATTATCGGCGTCCGCAAGAAAATAAAACGCGGCGAATCGCTGTACCACAACGGCGATAAATTTAACAATCTTTACGCCATCAGAACTGGATTTTTCAAGACCTGTATCACGTCAGAAGATGGCCGCGACCAAGTGACCGGCTTTCAGATGGCGGGAGAAATCATTGGTTTGGATGGCATCGTGAACGACCATCACAGCTGCGATGCCGTGGCTTTGGAAGATGCTGAAATCTGCGCCATACCCTTCTCCCAGATTGAAGACCTGTCTCGCGAGGTCAGCTCTTTACAACACCATGTGCACAAAATTCTGAGCCGTGAAATTGTGCGTGAACACGGTGTCATGTTGTTGCTGGGCAGCATGCGCGCAGAAGAACGCTTGGCTGCTTTTTTACTCAATTTGGCGCAACGTCTGCATGCACGCGGTTTTTCGCAATCAGAATTGATCCTGCGGATGACCAGAGAAGAGATCGGCAGTTTTCTGGGCCTCAAGCTCGAGACCATCAGTCGCACTTTCTCAAGATTTGTTGAAGATGGCATCGTTGAAGTCAAACAACGACACGTTCACATCATCAATACACAAGCGCTTCAGGAAATCGTCAATCCCAGATAGGGCCTCTTTTCGGCCATTAGTCGCTTTTGGGCACGATACCGGTTGCTGCGTGATTGCGGCCCAACATGGCTGGTGCCGTACTGCTTTCTTTTCTGCGCGCCTCGATGGACTGATCTGACTGGCGTGCCTGAAGGTAGCTGTCATCACTGACAATTTCATTGGGACGACTGATGGCGAGGTAGAGCGTCACAAAACCAGCCACCACCACAATGGCGGGTCCGGCGATCACCATCCAGACAAAGCCATGTTTCCACCATGGTGCATTTGAATTTTCAGCTCTATTGTTCATGGGTTACTTCAATTTTCAGGGTCAATGTGTGAGCCTTTGATGGCAAAAGCAAAAGACCTGATCTCCTTGTGACGGAGCTCAGGTCTTGGTGGTTTGCCTTAAGCTTACTTGTTTGACATGCCCCAAATGTAGGACGTCAGAACATGGATCTGGGCTTCGGTCAATTTCTCGGCCTGCGCAGGCATGACATTGACTTTGCCATTATTGATCATCTCAACAATGGCCTTTTCACCAAACCCATGCAACCAGATGTTGTCCGTGAGGTTGGCAGAGCCAACGGCTTGCATACCCTTGCCGTCTGGCCCGTGGCAGGCGGCACAGACAGCAAACTTGTCCTTGCCCAAAGCCGCACGAGTCGAGTCATGTGGGCTGCCAGACAAGCTCAAAACATACTGCGCCAGGTTTTTGACATCATCTGAGGAACCCACGGCAGCAGCCATGGGTGGCATGTTGCCATTGCGGCCTCCAAGCAGGGTTTCCTTGATTTTTTCAGGTGTACCGCCATGCAGCCAGTCACCATCTGTCAAATTAGGAAAGCCCTTGTTGCCGCGGGCATCGGATGCATGGCACTGTGCGCAATTGTTGCTGTACAAGCGTTCGCCGATCGCCATGGCTTGGGCATCCTTGGCTACCTGCTCAGGTGGCATGGACATGAATTTGGCGTAAATCGGCGCTGTTTGAGCGTTACCCTTGGCCACCTCGTCGGCATGCAGTTTGGCAGAAGACCACCCTAAGGTTCCCGGGTAGCTGCCCAGGCCAGGATACAGCACCAGGTAGACCAGCGAAAAGACGATGGTGATCACAAACATGTAGCTCCACCAGCGCGGCAAAGGATTGTTCATCTCACGCAAATCACCGTCCCAGACGTGCCCAGTGGTGTTGTCGCCGGCTGTGGAAGCTTTCATCTTGCCCGTAATAATTAGCAAAACCAGGCAGGCGATGATGCTCACCAAAGTAATACCGGCAACGTATATTTCCCAAAAATTACTTGTGAAATCACTCATTTTTTATCCAATCAGGTGAAGGGGCTCAGTCCTGCTCAAAAGGCAGGTTGGCAGCTTTGTCAAAGTCAGCAGAATTTTTTCTGGAGTAGGCCCAGGCAATGATCCCGATGAAAGTTAAAAAGCTGACAACAGTGACGAGTGATCGAAGCGTGTTGACATCGAAGTCCATACAAGGTCCCCGCTTTACTTAGAAGTCGTGCCAAGAACCTGGAGGTAAGCCACCACGGCATCCATCTCGGTTTTGCCCTTGAGTTCTTCGACCGACGCGGCAATTTCGGCGTCGGTGTAAGGTACACCCACTTTACGCAGCGCAGCCATGTGCGAAGGCATGCTGGCGGCGTTCACCGGCGTGTTCATCAACCAGGGATATGCCGGCATGATGGACTCGGGCACCAGGTCACGTGGGTTGTTCAGGTGCGTGATCTGCCATTGGTCGCTGTACTTGCCACCGACACGATGCAGATCTGGACCCGTGCGCTTGCTGCCCCACTGAAACGGATGGTCATAGACAAACTCATTCGCCTTGGAATACGGACCGTAGCGCAGGGTCTCGGCGCGGAATGGCCTGATCATCTGCGAGTGGCAGTTGTAGCAACCCTCACGGGTGTAAATGTCCCGGCCAGCCAATTGAAGCGAGTTATAAGGTTTCAGACCAGGTGCAGCCACTGTGGTTGATTTCTGGAAGAACAGGGGCACGATTTCAACCAAGCCGCCAAACAACAACACGATCAGGATCAAAACGATCATCAATCCGTTGTTGGTTTCGATCGTCGAGTGCGACAGTCCGCCGCTTTGATTTGTATTAGACATAGTTTTTATACCTCAAGCGTGTGCAGCGACAGCCGGAATATTGACCGTGACCGAACGACCGGCCGTGGCTGTCTTGATCGTGTTCCACAGCATGATGATCATGCCTGTCAGGTAAAGCAGGCCACCTGCCAGACGCAACACATAGAACGGATAGCTGGCCTTGACCGACTCCACAAATGTGTAGGTCAGGGTGCCATCAGGGTTGATGGAGCGCCACATCAGGCCCTGCATCACACCGGCAATCCAGAGCGCCGCAATGTATAGCACGATGCCAATGGTGGCCATGTAGAAGTGAACCTCAATGGCTTTCACGCTGAACATCTGCTTTTGTCCAAACAGGCGCGGAATGAGGTAGTACATGGACCCCATGGTCACCAGACCCACCCAGCCCAGAGCACCGGAGTGCACATGGCCAACGGTCCAGTCGGTGTAATGCGACAAGGCGTTCACGGTCTTGATGGCCATCATTGGACCTTCGAAGGTGGACATGCCGTAAAACGACAGCGACACAATCAGGAAGCGCAGGATGGGGTCGTCGCGCAGCTTGTGCCAGGCGCCTGACAGGGTCATGATGCCGTTGATCATGCCGCCCCAGCTCGGTGCCAGCAAAATCAGGGAAAACACCATGCCGACGGACTGGGTCCAGTCAGGCAAGGCGGTGTAATGCAAGTGGTGCGGACCCGCCCACATGTACGTGAAGATCAGCGCCCAGAAGTGAACAATAGAAAGACGGTAAGAGTAAACCGGGCGACCGGCCTGCTTGGGAATGAAGTAATACATCATGCCCAGGAAGCCTGCGGTCAGGAAAAAGCCCACCGCATTATGGCCGTACCACCACTGAACCATGGCGTCCTGCACACCAGCATAGGCGGAGTACGATTTCATGCCGAAGAGCGCCACCGGGATAGCCGCACTGTTGACCAGGTGCAAAATAGCAACCGCGAGAATGAAGGCACCAAAGAACCAGTTGGCCACGTAAATATGCTTGACCTTGCGGGTTCCGACGGTGCCAAAGAAGACGATGGCATAGGTCACCCAAACCAGGGTGATCAAAATGTCAATGGGCCACTCCAGTTCGGCGTATTCCTTGCCGGAGGTGTAACCCAGTGGCAAGGAAATCGCTGCGAGCAAAATGACCAATTGCCAGCCCCAAAAGGTAAATGCGGCAAGCTTGTCACTGAAGATGCGCACCTGACAGGTACGCTGCACCACGTAATACGAGGTTGCAAACAAGCCGCAACCGCCAAATGCAAAAATGACAGCATTGGTATGCAGGGGACGAAGTCGCCCGAACGACAGGAACGAAATACCCATGTTGAGCTCTGGCCAGGCCAGCTGGGCAGCGATGATCACGCCAACCAGCATCCCTACCACACCCCACACCACAGTCATGATGGCAAACTGTCTTACAACCTTGTCGTTGTAAGTCGTTGCCTGCGAATTTGCAAATGCCATGTTCACCTCTTTTCAGTTTGAGCGACGCAGTATGCACGAGGCATATCCTGCGTCTTTTGATTCAGATCAAATTGTTACAAAAATTTCCTATCCATCCTTAAGAATTCTCTCTCCCTCTTTTTCCATATCGTCAAATTGACCACTGTAGATCGCCCACCAAATACCGCCAATGATAAAAAACACCAGAACGACCGACAGGGGCACCAAAAAATACAAAATATCCATTAGAAATTCCGTTCAAACTGGGTGTCTTTTGACAGACGCAGTGCATTGAGAACCACCAGCAAGGAACTGCTGGCCATGCCCAGACCCGCCAACCACGCTGGAAGCAGTCCAAAAACAGCCAGCGGCACGCACACAGCGTTGTAAATAGCAGCCCAGCCCAGATTTTGCCTCACGATGCGCAAGGTACGCCGCGACAATAAAAGTGCTTCGGTCACATTCGTCAAACGCCCACCAGAAACCAGAAAATCGGCCTGAGCTTGAGCCAGGGGAACAGCTTGACCAAAGGCAAAGGACACATGCGCCCCAGCCAATACCGGTCCATCATTCAAGCCATCACCAACGACCGCGACCTTATGCCCCTGCTCCTGAGAGGCGCGTAAAAAATCAAGCTTGTCCTGGGGGGAACAATTGCCGCGAACCTCTGTGATGCCCACTTTGTCGGCCACCCTTTGGGCGGCCTCACTGGCATCGCCTGAGAGCAAATACACGCGCATACCCAAACGCTGCAAGGCTGCAACCGTCTCGAAGGCATCCTGGCGGATATCTTCCTGAAATTCAAAGCTGGCCAGCCAACCCCCATCGTCACTCAAATGGACCTGCAGGGTGTTGGTATTCGCAGGCACCACGCCACAAAAACTCGCCGAGCC
>JAQSDS010000039.1 GCA_029946045.1 Rhodoferax sp. | reverse complement strand
GCCCACCAACCTCTATGGCCCGGGCGACAACTACCACCCAGAAAACAGCCACGTTATTCCCGCGTTGATTCGCCGTTTTCATGAAGCCAAGGCCAGCCATGCGCCCTGTGTGTCAATCTGGGGCACAGGCACCCCGTGCCGCGAATTTTTGTATGTAGACGACATGGCAGCCGCCAGCGTGCATGTGATGCACTTGCCCAAAGCCACCTACGACCAACACACCAACCCCATGCAAAGCCACATCAACGTCGGTTTTGGCAGCGACATCACCATTGCCGAACTGGCGCGCACCGTCGGCCAGGTGGTGGGCTACCAGGGCGACATTGACTTTGACACCAGCAAACCTGACGGTGCGCCCCGCAAGCTCATGGACAGCAACCGCCTGAACGCGCTGGGCTGGCAAGCCCAGGTCAGCCTGCAAGACGGCTTGGCGCTGGCGTACAAAGATTTTGTGAAGCATCTTGGAAGCAACGCATGACGACAGCCTCTGTGGCAGCCACCTCCTGTGGGACCTGCCCCCTGTGGGAGCGGCGCCCTCGCCGCGAATGCACCCCAACAGCCTTCGGCCCGAGGGCGGGCCTCCCACAAAGGCAGGGCCTCCCACAAAGGCAGGGCCTCCCACAAAGGCAGGGCATCATCGGCCAAGCTGCCTCCTGTGGGAGCAGACCCCTGTGGGAGCGGCGCCCTCGCCGCGAATGCCCCCCAAACAGCCTTCGGCCCGAGGGCGGGCCTCCCACAAAGGCAGGGCATCACCGGCCAAGACGGCTCTTACCCTCAAGCAAATGACCCTTCCCATGCACTCAGTCATCAACCTTGACGCGCTTATTGCTGCTGGCGAAGACTCGCGCCACCAGTTCAAGCGTGACATTGCGCATGTTGACAAATTGGCTGCAGAACTAGTGGCTTTTGCCAATTCGGCGGGTGGCCAACTCTTGATTGGCGTGGCAGATAACGGCCACATTGCGGGGCTGACATCGAGCGACATCAGCCGACTCAACCAGCTGGTGTCTAATGCGGCCTCCCAGCATGTCAAGCCACCCATCAACCCGTTAACGACCAATGTCGATACCGGCCAAGGCCTCGTCATGGTGGTTGAAATTGCCCAAGGGCTAAACAAACCCTATATGGACAGCCAAGGCCGCATCTGGGTCAAAAGCGGTGCTGACAAACGCCAAGTCACCGCCCGCGAAGAAATGCAGCGCATGTTTCAGGCGGCGGGGCTGGTTCATGCCGACGAGCTGCCTGTGGGGCATTGCCAGCTTGATGATCTGGACCAAGTCGAGTTTTCCCGTTACTTCGAGCGCCGCTATGGCAAGCCCGTCTCGTCCGTCGGCATCCCATTTGAGCAACTTTTACAAAACCTCAACCTTGCGCGACCAGGCGCGCCAAATCTGACTGGCATGTTGCTGTTTGGCAAGGCCCCCAGCAACCAGCTACCTGCCTTTGTGGTCAAAGCGGTGGCCTTTCCGGGCACCGTTTTGCACGACACGCAGTACCTCGACAGTGAAGACATCGACGGCACCTTGCCTCAGCAGTACCAGCGCTGCATCGCCTTCATTAAGCGAAACCTGCATCACGTTCAGGGCAAACAAAGCTTTAACAGCCCGGGGCAGCTCGAAATACCGGCAGAAGTATTTGAGGAAGTCCTGGTTAACGCCCTGGTGCATCGGGATTACTTCATCAGCGCGCCCATACGCCTGATGATTTTTGCTGATCGGGTCGAACTGATCAGCCCCGGTCACCTGCCCAACCACCTTGATACCGAAAAAATCCGCTACGGCCTGTCAAACCTGCGCAACCCGGCGCTAGCCTCGCACGCTTTTCACATGCTCCCGTACCGCGGCTTGGGTAGCGGCATACCCCGTGCGGTGGCTGCCTGGCCCAAGCTGGAATTTATCGACGATCGACAAGGCAACCAGTTCAAAGTGATTGTCAAACGGGGTGTCCAACAACCTGAGGGTGCAAATGAGGGAGCAAATGAGGGAGTAAATAACCTTCTTGTGCTCATCACTGATCAACCAGGTCTGCGTGGCCCTGCATTGGCAAAATGGCTTGGCACTTCGCCCAAGAATGTGGAACGCTGGCTCAAGCAACTCAAAGACCAAAACCTCATTGAATTCAGAGGTGCCACCAAAACGGGTGGTTACTATTCCAAAACGAGTAGCGCAACATGACACCCCCCAAACGCTCCTAGCCCCAACCCAAGACGCATGAACCTCTCGCACCTTCGCACCCTTATCGCTGCAGGCGAATCCCTGACCTTGGAACTCAAAAAGTCCACGGCAGAGAAAGAGCGCGCCTGTCGCAGTCTGTGTGCGTTGGCCAATGTGCAAGGCGGGCAAGTTGTTTTTGGCGTGACCCCTGCTGGAAAAATCGTTGGTCAAAAAGTAAGCGACCGCACGCTGGAGGAACTGGCCCAAGAATTTCAAGGCTTTGAGCCGCCGATGTCACCTCGCCTAGAGCGCATCCCGGTTACTGACGGCGATGCGGCTTCATTAGAAGTGCTGCTGGTTCACGTTGAGCACGCAGCCCAGGCACCTGTTTCTTTTCGGGGAATTCCGTACGAGCGCGTGCTCAACACCACCCGCGTCATGCCACGCACCACCTACCAGCGCCTGCTCATCGAATCGATGCACGCCACCAACCGCTGGGAAATGCAGACTGCCGAGGGCTACGGCATCGACACCCTTGACACCAGTGAACTCGTGGTCACCATCGAAGAAGCCATAAGGCGCGGCCGCATGGAAGACCCCGGCACCCGCGACCCAATGGCCTTGCTGCGCGGCTTGGGCCTGCTGGTGCAAGACGACCAAATAAGCCGCGCCGCTGTGGCGCTTTTCTGCAAAGACGAACCCGTCGCCCCGGAGTTTCCGCAATTCAGCCTGCGTGTTGCCCGCTTCAAAGGCACCACACGCGACGAATTTTTAGACAACCGCCAATACGCCGGCAACGCCTTTGCACTGATGCGCCGGGCCGAACGCTTTTTAATTGACTGGATGCCCGTGGCCGGCAAAATTGTGCCCGGCCAAATGGCCCGCATAGACACCCCCGCATTGCCCGTTGAAGCCGTCCGTGAAGCACTGGCCAACGCCTTCATTCACCGTGACTACGCCAGCGCATCCGGCGCAGTCTCCGTGGCGCTGTACGACGACCGGCTTGAAGTCATTTCCCCTGGCGAACTGCACTTTGGGCTGACACCCGAAATGCTGTTTGCTCCCCACGAATCCAAACCCTGGAACCCCTGGATCGCCAAAGCGTTTCACCGCCGCGGCATCATTGAGACTTGGGGGCGTGGCACGCTCAAAATAGCCAGCCTGATGCAGGCCGCCGGACTGCCCGTGCCAACACTGCAAGAGCGCACTCAATCAGTTGTGATGACTTTTGTACTGCCCGATGCCATGGTCCGATTCAGGAAGGGCGGCACGATAGGTGAAATGGAGGAGAAAAGTTCGGAGAGAGGTTCGGAGAAAAGTTCGGAGAAAATTCTCCGACACCTCCGCCAAGAATCCACGTTGTCGGCAAAAGCGCTGGCCGAAAGACTGAGCCTCAGCCCACGTGCAATTGAAAAGCAAATCGATCTTTTGAAGAAGGATGGCAAACTCGTTCGCATCGGCCCAGCAAAAGGCGGGCACTGGAAGGTCATTGAATGAAAATCGCAATAGCCGGACCGGCTATTTTTCCCGTCATTGCGAGCGCAGCGCGGCAATCCATGAACCCTGAACTCTGAACCATGTCCAATCCCCCCAAAACCGCCCTCATCACCGGCATCACCGGCCAGGACGGCTCTTACCTGGCCGTGGGAGCAGACCCCTGTGGGAGCGGCGCCCTCGCCGCGAATGCCCCACCAACAGCCTTCGGCCCGAGGGCGGGCCTCCCACAAAGGCGAGCCTCCCACAAAGGCAGGGCATCACCGGCCACGACGGCAACCGGGCCAGCGGCTACTAAAAACGAAGTGAAATGACTACTTCAGAGCCGATCATCCAAAACACCGCTGTAGCTTCTGCACAGCTGGATGTTGAGCGGCTGCTTCTTGCAGGCGAATCACAAACGCTGGAGTTCAAAACCAGTTTTGATAAAGCCTCGGTTGAATCGTTGGTGGCCTTTGCCAACGCGCAAGGTGGCACCGTACTGGTTGGCGTGACCGATTCGGGGAGCGTGCAAGGCATCACCCTGGGCAAAGAAAGCCTGAACGAATGGCTGGTTTACATCAAGGCGGCCACCAGCCCGTCCATCATCCCTGATCTACAGGCGCATGAGATCAACGGCAAAACCGTTGTGGCATTAGACATTGCCGAATTTCCCGTTAAGCCGGTCAGTACCAAAGGCCGCTATTACAAGCGTGTAGCCAATACCAACCAGGCGCTAAACCCGAGCCAAATTGCGGACCTGTACATGCAGACCCTGCAACTCTCGTGGGACGCCTATCCGGCGCATTACGCAAAAGTCGATGATCTTTCGCCTGGCAAAATCGAACGGTTTGTGACCCAAGTCAACGCTGGTGGCCGCTTTGCGCTCGATGCCACAAGCCCCATGCAGGCGCTTGAAAAGCTCAACTACATCCAGCAGGGCCAGCCCACATGGGCCGCCATGCTGTTATTTGCCCAAGAACCCCTGCGGCATCACATTCACATTGGCCGCTTCAAAACGCCCGACATGATCATTGACGATCGTCAAATAACCGACACCCTGTTTGAAGCGGTTGACCAGGCGATGAAATTCATCATTTCATACGTCGCAGTCGCCTTCGAATTTGACGGCAGCATTCAGCGCAAAGAGCGCTTTGCCTACCCGCTACCTGCCCTGCGCGAGGCACTACTCAATGCAGTCGTGCACCGCGACTACACCGATGGATCAGACATTCAGGTCAAAATCTTTGACAAACAAATCACCATCTTTAGCCCCGGCACCTTTTACGGCAAGCTGACCGTGGCAGACGTTCAAGCCGACAACTACCGGTCCAGCCTGCGCAACAAACTGGTTGCCGAAGGCTTTTATCTGACCCATGCCATTGAAAAATATGGCAGCGGTTTCATCCGCATTCGTAAAGCCTTGCTCGACTACCCTGAAGTTGTTTTTACCGTTGAAGAAAAATTTGGTGGTGTCATCGCAAGCTTCACTCAAATTCGGTCGCAGCCAGAGTCACAGCCAGAGTCACAGCCAGAGTCACAGCCAGAGTCCGCAACCCCACTCTCAGCCCGCGTCTTGGCCTTGCTCGCCGGAGGTCCCATGGGCAAGCGCGAAATTTCTGTAGCGCTGGGCCAAAAAGAAGTGTCAGGCCAACTGAACAAAGTCATACGCACCCTGCATGCCGCTGGCCTTATCGTTACCACCCTGCCGCACAAGCCTGGAAGCCGCTTGCAGCAATATCGACTTAAGCCTTCAGAATAATATGTCCCCACTATCCCAACCAAACACCACCCCCAAAACCGCCCTAATCACCGGCATCACCGGCCAAGACGGTTCATACCTTGCCGAGTTACTACTTGAAAAAGGTTACGAAGTGCACGGCATTAGCAATGATTGAAGGGCTTGGTTTCGTTTTTACCCCGTCAGGAATGGCTTTGTCTTGGAAGAGAGCGCTTTTGCGCACGGCTGTATCTTGGCTTTACCGTGTCGCGCTCGTCCGTGCTCACCAGGTCATTTTCTTAAACCGGGATGACATTTCTGATTTCGTAAAGGCTGGTTTGGTAGATGAGGGTAATGTCCAATTATTAGGTGGCATTGGGGTTGATTTAGGTACTTGGCCGGTTGCGCAAATTGCTAAGACGCCTATAACTTTTATATTGGCTGCACGGTTACTGCGCGAAAAAGGAATTCTGGAATACGCAGCAGCAGCTACCCGTTTGCCTTTAGCAGCGCGTGCTGCTTGGCTTGGGCCAGGTCATGGACGACCATCTCGGCACACATTTCTTGTGCGGTGATTTCTGGCACCCACCGGCGTGCGCGACTACATTCACGTGCAAGACTTGGCAAAAGGCCACGTTGCTGCGCTGCAAGCACTTCTGGTCCAAGACACAAAATGTGAAGGTTTCACCGTTAACCTGGGTACCGGCCAAGGATACAGCGTGCTCGATGTGGTGCGCGCCTTCGAGCAAGCCAGCGGCCGCAAAGTGCCTTACCAAATCGCGCCGCGCCGCCCTGGGGACGTAGCGCAGTGCTACGCCAACCCCACGCTGGCAAAACAGTTGCTGGGTTGGCAAGCGAAACACAGCTTGGCCGAGATGTGCGCTGATACTTGGCGCTGGCAAAGTCTCAACCCGGACGGGTATCGGTAATGGAGGATTCCATGAAAAAAAGGTCTCAGGACGCAGCAGGTTTCACACAAAGGGTAGTGAAATGATTCGTACGCTGAGCCGTCTTGCATCGCCCGCCTTGGCCCTGCCTCGCCCAATTAAACGCGGCATTGTTTTGGGTGTGGATGCCGTGCTGTGTGTGCTGTCGGTCTGGCTGGCGTTTTACCTGCGACTTGGGGTGTTTACGCCCCTGTCTGCGCTGCCCATGTGGCCGGTGTTGGCCTCTATCTTGTTGGCGCTGCCCATCTTCATCACTTCGGGGCTGTACCGCGCCATCTTTCGCTACAGCGGCATGCCTGCCATGGTAGCGGTGGTTCGGGCTATGCTTTTGTATGGTTTGGCATTTGCCAGCATTTTCACGTTTTATGGCGTTGATGGCGTGCCCCGCATGGTCGGTTTGATTCAGCCCATATTGCTATTGTTGTTGGTGGGTGCATCGCGTGCGGCGGCTCGCATCTGGCTGGGGGGGTTGTACCGCCAGCACCTGCGCAAAGCTGCTTTGCCCCAGGTGCTGATTTATGGTGCGGGCAGTGCAGGGCGGCAGCTTGCATCTGCCATGGCCAACAGCAATGAAATGCGGGTGGTGGGCTTTATGGACGATGACGACCGGCTGCATGGCCATGTGCTTAATGGGCTACCCATCCACAACCCGGCGGCTCTGGCGGATGTTCTGGCTGCAGCGGCTGTGACCAATGTGCTGTTGGCGCTGCCTTCGGTGTCAAGGCAGCGGCGCAATGACATTTTGAATGCACTCAAACCGCACAAGGTGGCGGTGCGCACACTGCCAGGTTTAAGCGACATTGCCACTGGCAAGGTGAGTTTGAGCGATGTGCGCGACCTGGACATTGACGACCTGCTGGGCCGCGAGCCGGTCAAGCCCAACGGCTTGCTGCTCAACCTGAACACCCACAACAAAACGGTGCTGGTAACCGGGGCAGGCGGCAGCATTGGCAGCGAGCTGTGCCGCCAGATTCTCAAGACCAACCCCAAGCAGCTGTTGCTGGTAGAGATGAGCGAATTTGCGCTGTACCAAATCCACCAGGATCTGCAGGTGTTGATGGTGGGTGAGCCGCATGTAGAAATTGTGCCCTTGTTGGCCTCGGTCTGTGACGAAGTGCGCATGCACGAGATCATGAACACCTGGAAGCCGCACACGGTGTACCACGCCGCTGCCTACAAGCATGTGCCCCTGGTGGAGCACAACCCGGCCGAGGGTGTGCGCAACAACGTGTGGGGCACGCGCACCTGTGCCATGGCGGCGGTGCAAAACGGCGTGCGCAACTTTGTGCTCATCAGCACCGACAAGGCAGTGCGCCCCACCAACATCATGGGTGCCACCAAGCGGCTGGCCGAGATGGTGCTGCAGGCGCTGACTGAAGTGAACCCGGCCGTGACGTCGCAAGGGGGCCAAACGCCCAGCACCCGCACATGCTTTTCGATGGTGCGTTTTGGCAATGTGTTGGGGTCCAGTGGTTCGGTGGTGCCGCTGTTTCGCGAGCAGATCAAAAACGGTGGGCCCATTACCCTCACCCACGCCGACATCACCCGCTATTTCATGACCATCCCCGAGGCT
>JAQSDS010000038.1 GCA_029946045.1 Rhodoferax sp. | reverse complement strand
CAGCCTGGATACCGGCAGCGCCAAGCTAAACGAAAAAATCACCAGCGCAATGCCGACCAGCATGGTGGTGGGAACGTTCAGCAGGGTCTCGACGTCCCAGCGCACATTGAGGCGGCGAATCATGCGGTGCAGCATCCAGGGAATCAAAATCACCTTGAGCACCAGCGTGAGCGCACCCGACACATAGAGGTCGGGCTGATGGGTGGCATAACCCAACAAAAACGAGGTACTGACCAGAGCCACGCCCTGCATCATGAACAGGTTGATCAGCGAGACGATGCGCCGCTGTGAAATCATGGCGAACGACAGCAGCAGGATCAGGGTGGCAAACAGGTTGATGAGTTGGGGCGCAAATTTGATCATCCGGCCCCCAGCAAGACATTGACCAGCAGACCAATCACGGCGATCAGAAAAGCCGTTCCCAGAAACTCTGGGACGCGGAAGATGCGCATCTTGGCGCTCAGGGTTTCGATCAGTGCCAGCACCACGCCACCGATCACCAGCTTGATCACCAACACCGGCAAGGCCAGCAACAACACCAGCGGCGCATTGGCATCAGCCACGCCCCACGGGAAAAACAGCGCCAGGCCAATGCAGGAATAAGCAAACAATTTCAGACTGGCAGCCCACTCCAGCAGCGCCAGGTGGCGCGCCGAATACTCCAGAATGAGGGCCTCGTGGATCATGGTGAGTTCCAGATGGGTGTCGGGGTTGTCCACCGGCACCCGGGCATTCTCGGCCAGCGACACCATGACAAATGCCACACCCGCCAGCAGCAGGCTGGGGTAGATGGCCAGCTCGCGGTGCGCCAGCGTTTCGACCATGGTGGTGAGCGAGGTTGAGCGTGTGATCATGGAAGCACAAAACAGCACCATCAGTAGCGCCGGTTCGGCCAAAAAGCCCACCAGCATTTCACGGCGCGCGCCCAAGGACCCAAAAGCCGTGCCGATGTCCATGGCCGCCAATGAAAGAAAAACCCGTGCCAGCGCAAACAGGCCCACCAGCGCAATCGCGTCGGCTGCCGGCGACAGCGGCAGGTCGGTCGACAAGGTCGGCACGATGGCGCAGGCCAACAGCATGCAGCTGAAAATCAGATACGGTGCGGTGCGGTACAGCGGCGAGGCGTGTTCGGCCATGACCGATTCCTTGTTGAACAGCTTGTGCAGCATGCGGTAGGGTTGCAGCAAGCCGGGCGCCGACTTGTTTTGCAGCAGGGCACGCCACTGGTTGACCCAGCCCGTGAGCAGGGGTGCCAACAACAGCGCGGTCACGAGCGCCAGTAATTGCGAAAAAACGCCGACCCAGCTCATCGTCGCACCACCAGCAAGACCACGATCAGGGTGACAAAGCTGTACATCAGGTACACCGAAATGCGGCCCTGCTGCAACAGACCCACCAGCCTGGAGACCCGCTCAACCAGCCGGGCAATGGGCAAATAAAGCCAGTACCACAGCGGATCTTCGAGCGTGACCTTGTAGCTGGGTTGCGCATCGAAGGCCGCCGGCAGTTGTCGCTTGATACGAAAAAAGGGCTCAAAGATCTGCCGGATCGGCTGGCCAAAACCTTCGGCCGTGTCCTGCATGCGGGGGGTTTGCCACGGGTAGCCGCAGTCCCACGGTGGCACCCGGCGCAGACGCCCGTGGTAGAGCTTGCGCACCAGCAAAAATGCCAGGCCAAAACTGGCCAGCACACCCAGCAAAAAGATGGCGGGCGCGTAGCTGGCGCGCTCCACACTCACAGGCACCAGCAGCCAGCCGTTGTCGGCCACGGTGTGCGCCAGCCCCGCGCCCACCAGCAATTGGGTGGTCGGTGCCAGCAAGGCAATGACCTGGTTGGGGAACAGGCCCAACACCACGCAAGCCAACGCCAACCACAACATGCCCAGGCGCTCCCAGGGACCGGCATCGTGCGCTTTGCACAGGCTTTCCTCGCGCGGTTGACCCAGAAAAATCACACCAAAATACTTGACCATGGTGTAGCCCGAGAGTGCCGCGATCAGCGCAATCAGCGCGGCCATCACCGGCACCAGCATGTCAAGGAAAGAACTGGGCAGACCGGTGGTAAACAGAAAACTTTGCAGCAGCAACCATTCGGCCACAAAGCCGCCAAACGGTGGCAATCCGGCACAGGCCAGCGCCCCAATCAGGGTGGGCCAGGCGACCCAGGGCATGTAGCGCATCAGGCCGCCGAGTTTGCCCAGGCTGCGCTCACCAGTGGCATGCATCACCGCCCCGGTGCTGCAAAACAGCAGGCTCTTGAAAAAAGCGTGCGCCAGCATCTGGTACAGCGACGCGGTCAGGGCCAGCGCCGACAGCGCCTTCATGTCATAGGCCAGAAACAGCAGCGACAGGCCCAGGCCCGCACACATCAGGCCGATGTTTTCGATGCTTGAATAGGCCAGCAAGCGCTTCATTTCCACCTGCACGGTGGAGAACACCACGCCAAAGAGCGCGGTCAGCAGGCCCAGGCCCATCAGCAGCACGCCCCACCACCAGATGTGCTCCTGTAACAAATCAAAAGCCACGCGCAGCAGGCCGTAGAGCGCGATCTTGAGCATGACACCGCTCATCAGCGCCGAAAACGGCGACGGCGCCGCCGGGTGCGCCTCGGGCAACCAGACGTGCAGTGGCAACAGGCCCGCCTTGGCACCAAAGCCAAATACCGCCAGTACAAAGGCCAGTGAACCCCAAAAAGGTGTCAGGTGCTGCATCCGCATGTTGGCAAAGGTGTAGTCGCCGGTATTGGCCTGCAACAAGGCAAAACACAGCAAAATACCCAGGGCGCCGATGTGCGCAATCAGCATGTAGATGTAGCCGGCGTTGCGGATTTCAGCAATGCGGTGGTTGGCCAACACCAGAAAGAAAGACGAAAACGCCATGGTTTCCCAGGCCACCATGAACATATAGGCATCGTCAGCCAGCACCACCATGACAATGCTGGCCAGAAACACGTGGTATTCCAGACAGATCAGTCCAGGCGGCGTACCCTCACCCTGGCGAAAATAGCCTGCAGCAAAAGTAGACACACCGGCGGAAACACCGCCAATCAGGATCAAAAAGAAAGCCGACAAACTGTCCAGACGCAAATGGAACGGGAGTTGCGGCAGTCCCAGCGGCAGCACGGCGATTTCGGGGCCGCTGAAGACCGCACTCAAGCCCACCCCCAGCAGCAGCACCGAAAAAACCGCGCCCAGTGGAAACAGCACAGTCGCCACCAAGCTGAAGCGGCGCAGCGCAACAATGCCGAGCACGCCAATCAGCAACCAGGCCACCACCACAAGCATGACCCAATCCAGCTGGACCCAGGTTGCGGGGTGATTAAAAGAGGTCATGGGCCGGGTGCAATATCAGGATAAATGTGGATCGGGATATTACACCCGACTTAAAGTGTTACCAGGACCCACCCGGCGCGCACCGTTAGAATGCCGTCAAGAGGTTATTGCCATGCACATTTTTTACCGCCCCCTGTACCAATCCGATGCCACCCAGTTCATCAACCAACTCGTTGCCAAAGACCCAGGCATCGAGACGCGCCAGCGCGAAGGTCGTGAATTGCTGTGGGACAAACCAGTCAATCGCGAGGCTTGGCAGGAATACCGTGCCGCGCAGGTCGAGCAACAGCCCTACGTGTATCTGACCGAAGGCAAGAAATAATCTTTGCCCAAAGCCCTGGCCACCAGGGCTAGCCAACGAGCACCTAGCATCCCAATGCTTTCATGGTTGACACAGCCACCTTGAACGCTGGCGAACGCCAGCTCTTGGCCGACATGCCCGTGGTGGTGGATCAGGTTGCCGTGGCACGACTCTACGGCGAGCCGCTTTTTGCCATGCCGCAGGATTTGTACATCCCGCCGGATGCGCTGGAAGTTTTTCTGGAGGCCTTTGAAGGTCCGCTGGATTTACTGCTTTACCTGATTCGCAAACAAAACTTCAACATCCTCGACATTCCCATGGCGGGCCTGACGCGTCAGTACCTGAGCTATGTCGACGAAATCCGGCACCGCAATCTGGAGCTGGCAGCCGAATATCTGCTGATGGCCGCCATGCTCATCGAGATCAAGTCACGCATGCTGTTGCCACCCCGGCAGGTGGCCCATGGCGCAGAAGCCGAAGACCCGCGCGCCGAACTGGTACGCCGTCTGCTGGAATACGAGCAAATGAAACTGGCCGCAGCCCAGCTTCATGTGCTGCCGCAGTTGGGACGCGATTTTTTGCGCGCCCAGGTCACCATCGAGCAGTCAGTGACCCCGCGTTTTCCGGACGTCGCCCTGAGCGACCTGCAGGAAGCCTGGCAGGCCATTCTGAAGCGGGCCACGCTGGTGCAGCGCCATCGCATCACGCGCGAAGAACTGTCGGTGCGTGAGCACATGAGCATGGTGCTGAAAAAATTGCAGGGCCAGCGCTTTGTTGAGTTCGAGTCCCTGTTCGATCCGGCAAAAGGCGCCTCGGTGCTGGTGGTCACCTTCATCGCACTGCTCGAACTGGCCAAGGAAACCTTGATCGACATCACCCAGGCCGAAGTCTTTGCGCCCATTTACGTGCGGCTGGCCTACACCCCCTCTTAAATCCCAACGGGACCCTTCATGCAATCTCGCGACACCCTTTCTACCCCGAACACACTTCACTTTGATGTGCTGATCGTCGGCAGCGGTCTGGCCGGCCTGAGCTCGGCCCTGTTGCTGGCTCCGACCAAACGCGTGGCTGTGATCACCAAACGCGCGGTCTCCGAGGGTTCCAGTGGCTGGGCCCAGGGCGGCATCGCCGCCGTGTGGAGCAAGGACGACAGTTTTGATGCCCACATTGCCGACACGCTGGTGGCAGGAGCCGGTCTGTGCGACCTGGCCGCGACCCGCCGCGTGGTTGAGAACGCGCCCAAAGCCATCGCCTGGTTACAAACCTTGGGTGTGCCATTTTCTGAAGAAGACGGTCAATTGCACCTGACCCGCGAAGGTGGCCACAGCGCCCGGCGCATCGTGCACGTCACCGACGCCACCGGCGCTGCGGTGCAACGCACGCTGATCGAGCAGGTGCAGAAAACGCCCAACATCACGCTTTTCGAGCAGCACACGCTGGTTGACCTGATCACCACGGACAAGCTGGGGCTGCCCGGCAAGCGCTGCCTGGGCTTGTACGCGCTGGACGAAGGCACCGACAAGGTGCTCACTTTCGAAGCGCCCCAAACCATTCTGGCCACTGGCGGTGCCGGCAAGGTCTACCTCTACACCACCAACCCCGACACCGCTACCGGTGACGGCATTGCGGCGGCCTGGCGTGCCGGTTGCCGGGTGCAAAACATGGAGTTCATCCAGTTCCACCCCACCTGCCTGTACCACCCGCACGCCAAATCGTTCCTGATCAGCGAAGCGGTGCGCGGCGAAGGTGGACGCCTGTTGCTGCCCGACGGCACCCGCTTCATGCCCGCACACGATGCGCGCCTGGAACTGGCCCCGCGCGACGTGGTGGCGCGCGCCATCGACTTCGAGATGAAAAAGGGCGGCTTTGATTGTGTTTATCTGGACATCTCGCACCAGCCGCTGAGCTTTCTGCAAGAGCATTTCCCCAATATTTACGCGCGCTGCCTTGAGCTCGGCATCGACATCTCCAAACAACCTATTCCCGTGGTGCCAGCCGCCCACTACACCTGTGGCGGCGTGCTGGCCGACCTGGAGGGCCGCACCGACATCGACGGCCTGTACGCCATTGGCGAAACCGCCTGCAGTGGCCTGCATGGTGCCAACCGGCTGGCCAGCAACTCGCTGGTGGAGTGCATGGTCTTTGCCCAGGCTGCCGCGCAGGACATCGAGCGCAGCACACGTCAGCCCACCGCCAGTCTGCCGGCCTGGGATGACAGCCAGGTCATTGATGCCGACGAGACCGTGGTGATCTCGCACAACTGGGACGAACTGCGCCGCTTCATGTGGGACTACGTGGGCATCGTGCGCACCAACAAGCGGCTCGACCGCGCCGCCCACCGGGTGGAACTGCTGCAGGCTGAAATACAGGAGTTCTACGCCCTCTTCCATGTCACCCGTGACATGCTGGAACTGCGCAACCTGGTGCAGGTGGCTGATTTGATTGTGCGCAGTGCCCAAGCCCGCCACGAAAGCCGGGGCCTGCACTTCAGCCGCGACTATCCCCACATGTTGGCGCAGGCCTTGCCCACCAACCTGCGCCCGCAGGCCTGATGTCCAACCGGACGGGTCTGCGTTAGACTCGCGCCACATTTTTTTGGAGACCTCCAAATGAACCAGCCTGCCACCCAAAGTGCCTCGCCTTACGGCACCCTGCCGCCCGCCAGCAACCCGGCCCTGCGCAAACCGATCAGCCTGCCGCGCTTGCTGGAAATGCATGCGCGCGGTGAAAAAATCACCATGCTCACCGCCTACGACGCCACCTTTGCTGCGGTTGCCGACGCGGCCGGTGTCGAATGTATTCTGGTCGGCGACTCGCTCGGCATGGTGTGCCAGGGTCTGAGCAGCACAGTCGGCGTGTCACTGGAGACCATGCGCTACCACGTTGAAAGTGTCACGCGTGGTGTGCGCCGGGTGCAGGGTACCGCCTGGATCATTGGCGACCTGCCCTTTGGCAGCTACCTCGAATCCAAAGAGCAGGCACTGCGCAACGCCGCCGTGCTGATGCAGGCCGGCGCCCACATGGTCAAATTGGAGGGCGGCGGCTGGACGGCAGAGACCGTGCGTTTTCTGGTGGAGCGCGGCATTCCGGTCTGCGCCCATCTGGGCCTGACCCCACAGACTGTGCATGCGCTGGGCGGCTACCGGGTGCAGGGTAAAACGCTGGAATCGGCTGCCATCATGAAACGCCACGCCCACGAACTGCAAGATGCCGGCGCCTCGCTGCTGGTACTGGAAATGGTACCGGCGGTGCTCTCTGCCGAACTCACCGCCGAACTGTCGCACTGCCCCACCATTGGTATCGGTGCCGGCAGTGGCACAGCAGGCCAGGTGCTGGTGTTGCACGACATGCTGGGGCTCAACCTGGGTAAGATGCCCAAATTTGTGCGCAACTTCATGGCTGACCTGCCTGGCGTGCCAGGCCAGCACGGTATCAAGGAAGCCATGCAAGCCTATGTTGCTGCCGTCAAAAATGGCAGTTTCCCGGACAACACCCAGCACGCCTGGTAGCTTCATCAGTTGAGGACAGAGCAATTGATCTTCGCTTCGCTCAGCCACATTGTTCTTTCCCGCAAAATTAACATCCATTAATCAGTTAAGGACAGAGCAAGTGATCTGTCCCGCAAAGCCTCATGTTCATTCTCCACACCATCCCCGAGCTGCGCGCGCACCTGGCCAACTTCAGCCACCCCGCTTTTGTGCCCACCATGGGCAACCTGCATGACGGCCATCTGGCGCTGGTGCGCCAAGCCAAGCCACTGGGCGACGTGGTGGTGGTCAGTATTTTTGTCAACCGTCTGCAGTTTTTGCCACACGAAGACTTTGACACCTACCCGCGCACTTGGGAGGCCGACTGCGAGGCGCTGGAAGCGGCGGGCTGTGATGTGGTGTTTGCACCCAATGAAAAAGAGCTTTACCCTGAACCGCAAGGTTTCACCATTCAGCCGCCATCCGAGATCGCCAATATCCTCGAAGGCCATTTCAGGCCAGGCTTTTTTGTTGGCGTCTGCACCGTGGTGATGAAGCTGTTTTCATGCGTCAAGCCGCAGTTTGCACTGTTTGGCAAAAAAGACTACCAACAGCTCATGGTGATCCAACGCATGGTGCGTCAGTTTGCCCTGCCCATCGAGGTCATTGGCGGCACCACGCTGCGCGCAGCCGATGGGCTGGCGCTGTCGTCGCGCAACAACTACCTCAAACCGGCCGACCGGCTGGAAGCGGTGCAACTGTCAACAA
>JAQSDS010000037.1 GCA_029946045.1 Rhodoferax sp. | reverse complement strand
TGTTTTTATTCCTGAAACCGATCGCGGCACGCTGTGTGTGTCGTCCCAGGCGGGCTGTGCAGTAGGTTGCCGCTTTTGCTCGACTGGTCATCAGGGTTTCAGTCGCAACCTCACCACCGGCGAAATCGTGGCCCAGCTTTGGTTTGCCGAGCATTTTCTGCGCCAGCATCTGAAACGCGATGAGCGTGTGATTTCCAATGTGGTGATGATGGGCATGGGCGAGCCCCTGCAAAACTACAACGCCCTGGTTCCTGCCTTGCGCGTGATGCTCGATGACCACGCTTATGGTTTGTCACGGCGCAGGGTGACCGTGTCAACGTCTGGGATTGTTCCGATGATCGACCGGCTGGCACAAGACTGTCCGGTAGCGCTCGCTGTCTCCTTGCATGCGCCCAACGATGCCTTGCGCGATACCCTGGTGCCTTTGAACCTGAAATACCCTTTGGCGCAGCTGGTTGCTGCCTGCCATCGCTATCTGGCCCATGCGCCGCGTGATTTCATCACGTTCGAGTACTGCATGCTTGACGGCGTGAATGATACTGACGCCTGCGCCCGCCAGTTGGTGGAGCGTATCCGCGCCCACCCCGGGGCCTGGTGCAAGCTCAATCTGATCCCGTTCAACCCGTTTCCCGCCTCCGGCCTGTTGCGCTCCCAACCCGAGCGCGTGCTGGCATTCGCCAACATTTTGAATGAGGCCGGGATCATCACCACCATTCGTAAAACCCGCGGGGACGACATTGATGCCGCCTGTGGCCAGCTGGCGGGTGACGTCAAGGATCGCACCCAGGTGATGGTGCGCATGGAGCGCAACCGCAAGCTGCGCCCAGCCGTTGTGGCGGGTTCGAAACTCCCGGTCGAAGGATCTGCTGTATGAATGCTTCAAGGTCTTCTTTCACGCCTGGTTGGCGGTCCTTTTTTTCGCTTATGGTGCTGGTCGGTGCTGCCCTGACGACAGGCTGTGCCAGTGCGCCGAATTCGGATCAGGCCAAAGCAGGTCTTTCGGACCTGGTCACTGATTCAGATGAAACCAGCGACCGCAAAAGAGCCCGTATTCGGGTCGAACTGGCGATGGGTTATCTGGAGCAGGGTAAGACCAACATCGCGCTCGATGAAGTCAAGCTGGCGTTGGTGGCCGACCCTGACTTTGCCGATGCCTACAGTTTGCGCGGCCTGATCTACATGCGTCTGAACGAATTGCCGTTGGCGCAGGACAGCTTCCTGAAGGCGCTCGCGGTGCGCCCGCGTGACCCCAATATTTTGCACAACCTGGGCTGGTTGAAGTGTCAGCAGGCACGTTACCCGGAAGCCCTGGCCGATTTCTCACAGGCCCTGGCCAATCCTGCTTATGGCGCGCGCGCCAAAACCTGGATGGCGCAAGGCCTGTGCCAGATCAGGGCTGGGCAGCGGGGTGAAGCGGAGCAGAGTCTGCTCAAGGCCTATGAGTTTGACGCTGCCAATCCTGTGACCGGCTATAACTTGGCGAACCTGTTGTTTCAAAACGCCGAATTCGCGCGGGCGCAGTTTTACATCCGACGGATCAACAACAGCGAATGGGCTAATGCGGAGTCGCTTTGGCTTGGGATCAAGGTCGAAAATAAAATGGTGGATCGCGTTGCCATGTTGCAACTTGCCAGCCAGCTGGATAAACGCTTTCCGCAGTCCAAAGAGGCATCGGCTTATCGGCGCGGAGCATTTGATGAGTGAAAAAGAGCCGATGGATCAAGTCCAGCAGGCCCCTGATGCCGGGTTCGGTTCAACCACGGCGGGGGCTCTCTTAAAAACTGCGCGCGAGGCACAAGGGCTCCACATCGGCGCTTTGGCGGTGATGTTGAAAGTGCCGGTGCACAAGCTTGAGGCGCTGGAGGCAGGTCGCCATGAAGTACTGAGTGATCTGGTTTTTACGCGCGCCCTGGCAGCCAGCGTCTGCCGGGTGCTCAAGATCGATCCGTCACCTGTGATGACAGCCTTACCCCGGTCCGACCACACGTCGGTCAAGACCGGCCAGGTGGGCTTGAACACACCCTTTAAAACAGGCGGTTCCGTGCTGGGACATCAGCTCAGGAACCGGTTTACCAAGCCAATGAGCCTGGCGGTAGCGCTGCTACTGGCAGGAATTCTGGTGGTTTTTCTGTTGCCTGAGGGCGAAATGGCTGAAGGTCAGTCAATCCAGTCGACCGAAGTTCCTGCCGCCGCTGTGCTGCCTGTGGCACCCGCAGCCGAACCGGCAGCAGTCCCCGCTTCTGACTCGCCCGCCATGATTTTGCCCGCCGCCCAGGCTGATGTCACGCGGGTCCAGGAGGCTGTTGGGGTCGCGGCGGCGATCGCAAACGGGGCTCCGGCCGTCTTGTTGTTGCAATCGCGTGGCGCGTCCTGGGTTGAGATCACCGATGCCCAAGGGCTGGTGCAGCTGCGCAAATTTATGGAGCCCGGCGAAGAGGCAAGGCTACAAGGCCCCTTACCCTTGTTGGTCGTGCTGGGGCGTGCCGATGTCGTGGACGTACACGTGCGTGGTGAGCGTCTGGACGTCAACGCCATGACAAAAGCCAACGTGGCTCGATTTGAGGTGAAGTAATGCAAAAAGAACTGCCAATCGCCATGGCCATGGCGGCGCCGCGCACATCGCGCCAGGCCCGGATTGTCTGGGGCAACCGTTGTGTGACCGTGGGCGGCGACGCCCCAGTCCGGATTCAGTCCATGACCAACACCGACACAGTGGATGTGATTGGCACGGCCATCCAGGTCAAGGAACTTGCCTTGGCGGGTTCGGAAATGGTGCGACTGACGGTCAACACGCCAGAGGCGGCACAGGCCGTGGCGCCCATTCGGGAGCAGCTTGACCGCATGGGCATCGACGTGCCGCTGATTGGCGACTTCCATTACAACGGCCACCGCCTGCTGACCGATTACCCGGAGTGCGCCCAGGCCTTGTCCAAGTACCGCATCAACCCCGGCAACGTGGGCAAGGGCGACAAACACGACCGCCAGTTTGGCGCCATGATCGAAGCCGCCATCCGCTGGAACAAGGCGGTGCGCATCGGGGTCAACTGGGGCAGTCTGGACCAGGAGCTGTTGGCCGATCTGATGGACCAAAACAGCCGTCGCAACCCGCCTTGGGGTGCCAAGCCGGTGATGTATGAAGCCCTGATCACCTCAGCACTCGGCTCGGCGCAGCAGGCCGTTGACCTGGGGCTGGACCCGAACCAGATCATCCTGTCGTGCAAGGTCAGTGGCGTGCAGGACCTGATTTCGGTGTACCGGGAATTGGCCAAACGCAGCAACTATGCCCTGCATCTGGGCCTGACAGAAGCCGGCATGGGAACCAAGGGAGCGGTGGCGTCGGCGGCAGCGCTGTCGATTTTGTTGCAGGAAGGCATTGGCGACACCATACGCGTCTCCTTGACGCCGCAGCCGGGTGAGTCGCGCACCCAGGAAGTAGTCATTGCCGCCGAAATTTTGCAGGCGCTGGAACTGCGCTCGTTTGTGCCCAGCGTGACGGCTTGCCCGGGTTGCGGGCGCACCACCAGCACCACGTTTCAAGAACTGACGCAGCAAATTGAAGGGTTTCTGCGCGCCCAGATGCCGGTCTGGCGCAGCAGGTATCCGGGTGTCGAAAAGATGAAAGTGGCCGTGATGGGCTGCATCGTCAACGGCCCCGGCGAAAGCAAACAGGCCGATATTGGCATCAGTCTGCCGGGTACCGGCGAGGCGCCTGCCGCACCGGTCTTCATCGATGGCGAAAAGCGCATGACCTTGCGCGGCGACCGGATAGCCGAGGAGTTTCAGGCTATTGTTGAAAGCTATGTCGAAAAGCGTTACGGCACACCAGCCGCTGCCACGCCTTGATTTGAATTGCCATGACCGAAATTGTTACACCGAAAACAGAAAAGCTGACCGCTGTCAAAGGCATGAACGATGTGCTGCCGCCAGATTCGGCCGCCGTCGAATGGTTTGAAGCCAAAGTGCGTGCCTTGATGGCGCGCTACGCCTACCGCAATATTCGCACCCCGATCGTCGAGCGCACACCCCTGTTCATTCGGGGTCTGGGCGAAGTGACCGACATTGTCGAAAAAGAAATGTACTGTTTCGAGGATCGACTCAACGGCGACCCGCTGACTCTGCGTCCCGAAGCCACGGCCGGCGTGGTGCGCGCAGCGCTGGAGCACAACCTGCTGTACGACGGTGGCAAGCGCTTGTATTACATGGGTCCGATGTTTCGCCACGAACGTCCGCAAAAAGGCCGCTACCGCCAGTTTGACCAGATCGGCGCCGAGGCGCTGGGTTTTGCCGGCCCCGAGGTGGATGCCGAACTGATTTTGATGGCCCATGCCTTGTGGCGGGAAATCGGACTCGATGACGTGCGCCTGGAGCTCAACAGCCTGGGTCAGGCCCACGAACGACTGGCGCATCGCAAAGCTCTGATTGTTTACCTGGAGCAGCATGCTGACTTGCTCGATGAAGACGCCAAGCGACGTTTGCATAGCAACCCGCTGCGCATTCTCGACACCAAGAACCCGGCCATGCAGGCGCTCGTTGAGGCGGCGCCCAAGCTGCTTGATTTCCTGGGGGCTGAATCGCTGGCGCACTTCAACACACTGACTGGTATTTTGCAAGCCAACGGGGTGGCCTACACCGTGAACCCGCGTCTGGTGCGTGGCATGGACTACTACAACCTGACTGTGTTCGAGTTCACCACCGATCGCCTGGGTTCGCAGGGCACGGTTTGTGCCGGCGGGCGGTACGACTATCTGTTTGAGCAATTGGGTGGCAAGCCGGCCCCGGCTGTGGGCTGGGCGCTGGGAGTGGATCGGGTGCTGGCGCTGGCGCGCGGGGCGGGCCTGCCCGATGTCGGTCCGCAACTGGACGCATATGCCATCGTCACGGATGCCCAGGATTTGCCGCTGGTGTTGTCAACGCTGCAGAGTTTGCGCGCCGCTGGCGTCAGCGTGCAGATGCACACCAGCACGGGCGAGGCCATGGGCAGCATGAAGAGTCAATTCAAACGGGCCGATGCCAGCGGTGCACGTTTTGCCCTGATATTCGGCCAGGATGAAATCAAGGCCAACCAGGTCACGGTCAAAGCCCTGCGCGATGCCGCTGCCGCGCAGCAACTACATTCACTTGCCGACGTGGTGAGCTGGGCCGCCACCCTACAATCAGCCGCTTAACGAAATACCCCTATGGCCAATCAATTAGACCTCGAAGAACAAGAACAGCTTGACCAGATCAAGCATTTCTGGAAGCAATACGGCAATGCCATTACTTGGGTGTTGATTGTCGTGATGGGCGCTTTTGCCAGCTGGAACTTCTACCATTATTGGCAACGCAGTCAGGCCCAACAGGCAGCGACCCTGTTTGATGAGGTCGATCGTGCCGTGCAGGCGGCTGACACCGCGCGCATGGACCGTGTTTTCAGCGACATGAAAGACAAGTTCTCTGGCACGGCTTATGCGCAGCAGTCCGGTTTGCTGGTGGCCAAACAGTACGTTCATCTGGGCAAGCCCGATGCTGCCAAAGCCGCGCTGGCGTGGGTGGCTGAACATTCCGCTGACGCCGGTTACCAGGCCCTGGCGCGCTTGCGACTGGCCGCCATCTCGATGGAATCGAAGAATTTTGACGAGGCCTTGAAACTGCTGAACATGGCCTACCCGGCCAGTTTTGACGCGCTGGTGGCAGACCGCAAGGGCGATGTCTTCATGTTGCAGGGTGACAAGCCGAAGGCGGTCGCTGAATACGAAAAGGCCTATCGCCTGTTTGATGCGCGTACCGAGTACCGTCGTCTGGTGGAGGTCAAGCTCAACGCTCTGGGTGTGGCTGCCGGCCCCCTTGATCAAGTGGCCACTGCGGCCGGGAAGTAGAAATCATGGCAAACATTTTTTCCGCAGCGACTCTGCGCCGAATCCTGGCCCTGGTTCTGGTGGCCGCCTTGTCCGCCTGTGCCAGTGGCTCTGGCGCGTTGAAGCCTGCTGAGTTGGCGGCTAATCCGGCACTGCTGGGCGTGCGTACTGTCTGGACCAGCAAAATTGCCCCGGTTGATTTTCCCTTGCAGGCCCTCGTGGTGGGCAGCAGCGTGGCGCTTGCCGACGCTGATGGCGCCGTGCTGTCGCTCGATGCGCGCAATGGGGCCGTGTTGTGGCGCACCCAGGTCGGCGCACCGATTGCAGCCGGGGTCGGCAGTGACGGTCGTTTCAGTGCGGTGGTCACACGCGCCAACGAGCTGGTTGTGCTCGAGGCCGGCCAGGTGCTTTGGCGTGCCGCTTTGACATCGCAGGTTTTCACTGCGCCGCTGGTGGCTGGTGAGCGTGTCTTTGTGCTGGGTGCCGATCGCAGTGTGGCGGCCTTCGATGCCAAGAGTGGACGCAAGCTCTGGCAGCAACAGCGTCCTGGTGAGGCGCTGGTCTTGCGCCAGGCCGGCATCCTGACGGCCGTCGGCAATACCCTGGTGGCCGGACTGTCTGGCCGATTGGTCGGCATGAATTCGCTCAATGGCAATGCTCTGTGGGATGTGGCGCTCGCCGCGCCGCGAGGAACCAACGACATCGAGCGCTTGGTCGATCTGGTTGGCGGTTTCAGCCGTCAGGGCAATGAACTGTGCGTGCGCGCGTTTCAGACTGCCGTGGGCTGTGTGGATGCGCTTCGTGGTACGGTGAGCTGGAAACGGCCTGCCTCAGGCGCCGTAGGTGTACAGGCTGACGATCTGCAGCTTTACGGGGTAGAAAGCGATAGTCGCGTGCTGGCCTGGAAGCGCGCCAGTGGCGAGCCGGTCTGGACCTCAGACCGACTGCTTTACCGCAAGCTGAGCGCGCCGCTGGTGTTGGGGCGCTCGGTGGTGCTGGGTGATGCCACGGGCTTGCTGCACTTTTTGTCGCGTGCTGACGGCACGCCCTTGACCCGTTTGACAACCGATGGCTCGGCCATTGAAGTCACACCGGTGGTGGTGGCTGGCACCCTGGTGGTCGTGACGCGCAATGGTGGTGTCTACGGATTCCAGCCTGAATAAAACTGATTTTTTCCACGGACATCACTGAATGAAACCTGTATTGGCATTGGTCGGGCGACCCAACGTTGGCAAGTCGACCTTGTTCAATCGTCTGACCAAATCGCGCGACGCCATCGTCGCCGATTACGCGGGTTTGACGCGCGACCGCCATTACGGCAACGGCAAGCTGGGCAAGCACGAATACATCGTGATTGATACCGGTGGCTTCGAGCCCGACGCGAGCGCCGGCATTTACAAGGAAATGGCCAAGCAAACCCGCCAAGCGGTGGCCGAGGCCGATGTCGTGATTTTTGTGGTCGATGCGCGCGCTGGTGTGTCGGCGCAAGACCACGACATCGCCAATTACCTGCGACGCCTGGGCAAGCCCTGCGTGATGGTCGGCAACAAGGCCGAGGGCATGCTCGCCGGCAGCCAGCTGGTCGAGTTCTATGAGCTCGGATTCGGAGAGGTCCTCGCTGTTTCGGCGGCCCACGGCCAGGGCATTCGCGAGTTGCTTGATCTGGCCTTGCTGCCTTTGCAGCCCGGCGAAGACGAGATCGGTGAGGCCGAGCAGCCTGGCGTGATCAAGCTGGCCGTGGCGGGTCGTCCCAATGTGGGTAAATCCACCCTGATCAATGTCTGGCTCGGCGAAGAACGTCTGGTGGCCTTTGATTTGCCAGGCACCACGCGCGACGCTATTTCCGTACCGTTTGAGCGCAACGGCCAAAAATTTGAATTGATCGACACAGCCGGTCTGCGTCGGCGCGGCAAAGTCTTCGAGGCCATCGAGAAATTTTCGGTAGTCAAAACCCTGCAGGCGATCGAGTCTGCCCACGTGGGGCTGTTGCTGATCGACGCAACCCAGGGTGTCACCGACCAGGACGCCCACATCGCTGGCTACGTCCTGGAAAATGGCCGTGCCGTGGTGCTG
>JAQSDS010000036.1 GCA_029946045.1 Rhodoferax sp. | reverse complement strand
ATGTGTGGCAAACCAGCGGTACCGAACATCAGCGCCATACCAAAGCTGATGGCTGAAATCGGGTCTTTGACAAAGTTGCCCGGGCCCATGATGGACTGGCCAGCGGCCGCAGCGACTTCAGCGATCTTGCCGTCTTTCAGTGCCAGGTCGGTCTTGATTTGCACGGCGCCGGCAAACATGGCTTCAAAGCTGAAACCAAAGTGCCATAACACCGACAAGGACATGAAGGTGGCACCGCCCAGCAACAGGCAGGCCTTGATGATCTGCACCCAAGTGGTGGCCGTCATGCCGCCAAACAGCACATACACCATCATCAACGCGCCGACAATGATCACCGCCACGTAGTAATCCAGGCCAAACAGCAGCTTGATCAGCTGACCTGCGCCCACCATCTGGGCGATCAGGTAGAAAGCCACCACCACCAGCGTGCCCGATGCCGCAAAAATGCGCACCGGTGTTTGCTCGAAGCGGAAAGCGGCGACGTCGGCAAAGGTGAACTTGCCCAGGTTGCGCAGACGCTCGGCCATCAGGAAGGTGATGACCGGCCAGCCCACCAGGAAGCCGATGGAGTAGATCAGACCGTCAAAACCGCTGGCCATCACGGCTGCGGAAATACCCAGGAACGAGGCGGCCGACATGTAGTCGCCAGCAATGGCCAGACCATTCTGGAAGCCGGTGATGCCGCCACCTGCGGTGTAAAAGTCAGCTGCCGACTTGGTCTTGGCGGCCGCCCATTTGGTAATGAACAGCGTGAACAATACGAAGCCTGCAAACATGCTGATGGCAGTCCAGTTGGTGGGTTGCTTGACAGCCTGACCCAGGTCAGCACCGGCAGCAAAGGCACCAGCGGAAACGGCGAGCAGCGAGATCAGCGCGAGAAGGCGCTTGTTGGTATTTGTCATAGTCATTTCAAAACCGCCTTGGTGATGGCGGCAGTCAGGTCGTCGTATTCGCTGTTGGCGCGACGGACGTAAATGGTGGTGATGATGACGGTGAACACAATCACGCCGAAACCAATCGGCACGCCGATGGTCATGACGCCTTCGCCCAGCCTTTGCGACAGGAACTGCTTGTTAAACGCCACGAGCATGATGAAACCGTAGTAAACAATCATCATGGCCCAGGTGAGCGTCCAGCCGAAGCTGCTGCGCTTGCGCTTGAGCTCCTGGTATTGGGGGTTGCTGACAACCCTCTGTATCAAATCATCTTGCATGAAAAATGTCTCCTCATAAATTGCGACGAGAGCGAGGCTAAGTGACGGTACTTACCAAGTACTTACCCCGGACTGACCCAGGACTTACTGGGCGTGTTCTGGCTTGATGTCAAAACTCGTTTTACCAATGATTGAGGGTTGATCAACTTATTTCCTAAGTGTTTACCCTGAATGGAGAAAAAAGCGTCCCAATTCATAAGAAAACTGTAAGGAAGCACCGTGACAGTCTGTTCTACAAAAGCGCGGGACAACTTCGCACAATGTAAAAGTGCAGCATTTCTTGCTGTTTGGTGTTAATTAAATTGAGGAGATTTCATGAAGGAAGACTTAGGCAGTCAAGCCTACTGGAAAGAAACCCTGAAGCTATTGAGGAACGTGCTGATCCTCTGGTTTTTGGTGTCTTTCGGGGCGGGCATTTTGTTTGTTGAATTTTTCAACCAGTTCCACCTCGGTGGTTATCCGCTGGGATTCTGGTTTGCCCATCAAGGCGCCATGTATTTCTTTGTGATACAGATTTTTTACTATGCCTGGCGCATGAACAACCTGGACATCAAATTTGATGTTCATGAAGACTGAGGGCTAAAACATGGATCTTCAAACCACAATCTACATCATGGTGGGTCTGAGCTTTGCGCTCTACATCGGTATCGCCGTCTGGGCGCGCGCCGGCTCCACCAGTGAGTTTTATTCTGCGGGCGGCGCGGTGCACCCGGTGCTCAACGGTATGGCGACTGGCGCCGACTGGATGAGTGCGGCGTCCTTCATCTCCATGGCCGGCTTGATTGCCAACATGGGGTATGGCGGCGCGCTGTTCCTGATCGGCTGGACCGGTGGTTATGTGCTGCTGGCCATGTTGCTGGCGCCGTACCTGCGCAAGTTCGGTAAATTTACCGTGCCGCAGTTCATTGGTGACCGCTTCTACTCCAAGGGTGCGTCGCTGATCGCCGTGATCTGCCTGTTGACCGCGTCGCTGACCTACATCATTGGTCAAATGACCGGTGTGGGCGTGGCGTTCTCGCGTTTCCTTGGGGTGTCCAGTGATGTCGGCATTTATGTCGGTATGGGCATCGTGTTCCTGTACGCTGTGTTCGGCGGCATGAAAGGCATCACCTACACCCAGGTGGCGCAGTACATCGTGCTGATTCTGGCTTACACCATTCCGGCAATTTTTATCTCCCTGCAGCTCACCGGCAACTTCCTGCCGCAGTTGGGTCTGGGTAGCACGATGACGGGTACCGACATGTCCTTGCTGGCCAAGCTGGACTCGGTGGTGACTGACCTGGGTTTTGGTAAATACACCACGACCACGGCGGGTAGCACCCTGAACATGTTTGTCTACACCATGTCGCTCATGATTGGTACGGCAGGTCTGCCGCACGTGATCATGCGATTCTTCACGGTGCCCACCGTGAAAGACGCGCGTTCAAGTGCCGGTTGGGCGTTGGTGTTCATTGCCATTCTGTACACCACGGCACCTGCTGTGGCGGCCATGGCCAAACTGAACATTCACTCCACCGTGAACTCAGCCGTGGTCAAGGGGGGCGACCTGTACGCGCCTGAAGCCAGCATCAAGGCCGAAGAACGTCCGGACTGGATGAAGCGTTGGGAAAAGACGGGTTTGCTGAAGTTCACCGACAAGAACGGTGACGGCCGCATCCAGTACTACAACGACAAGACCAAGAACGAAGTCGCTGCGGCCAAAGCCACGGCTGCGGGCTGGAAAGGCAACGAGCTGGATGTGAACGCTGACATCATTGTGTTGGCCAACCCTGAAATCGCCTTGCTGCCCAACTGGGTGATCGGCTTGGTCGCTGCCGGTGGCCTGGCCGCTGCGCTGTCTACCGCCGCTGGTTTGCTGATGGCGATTTCTGCTGCGGTGTCGCACGACCTGATCAAGAACATCTTCATGCCGGATATCTCTGAAAAGGGTGAACTGATGGCAGGCAAGATTGCCATGGCAGGTGCCATTGTGGTGGCGGGTTATCTGGGCTTGAATCCGCCAGGGTTTGCGGCCGGTACCGTCGCGCTGGCCTTCGGTATTGCCGCATCGTCGCTGTTCCCCGCCATCATGATGGGTATCTTCAGCAAGAAGATGAACAAAGAGGGCGCGATGGCCGGTATGCTGGCAGGCCTGGCCGTGACGCTGTTCTACGTGTTTGCACACAAGGGCATCTTCTTCATCAAGGGCACGGACTTCCTGCCTTTGATCGGTGGCGCCAACTCCTTCTTTGGCATCACGCCTGAAGCCTTTGGTGCCATCGGTGCACTGGTCAACTTTGCGGTCGCGTTCCTGGTTGACAAAGTCACCCCCGAGCCACCCGAGCACATTCAGCACATGGTGGAATCGGTGCGTGTGCCGCGCGGCTCCAAGCTGGTGAATGGTGCCCACTAAGTCAAAGGCAACTGCCTGAGTCAAGTCCTTGTCCACGATGGTGGACTGGGCTGACAATCAAAGCCCTGCCGGCCATCAAGCTGGCAGGGCTTTCTAATTTGTTCTGGAGCCTGACATGGTGTTTGATATCAGCGTCGCGATGACGTGGATTTTGTTTTTGGCCTTGTTTCCGATCAGCTTCGTCTGGCTGCGCCGGGCCTGGCGTATTGTGGTCAACCGTGACTTTTCGGAGGTGGGCATCAAACGTGGTGAGGCACCGCCCAACCCGCAAAAGTTTGCCCCCTATGAGATGGCGATCAACCTGGTGGCCGGGGTGGTGCTTGTGTGTGTGATCGTGGCCGTGCTGGTGGGTCACTGGGACTACAGCACCTGGAGCGCCATTGCCGGCAGCACGATCTGGTGCAAGTTCATTGCGAGTTTTGCGCTCAGTCGCCATGCCCACGCCAGTTGGCTCAAGGGCAAGGCCTGAACGGCAATTGAACCAGGTGTAGCACTTCAGCATGGTTAACAGTTTGACAACGCAGCGCCTGGTGGCCTTGTTTTGCTGCGGCTGGTTGCTGTTGAATTTTCCCCTGCTGGGTTTGTGGGACGTTGACACCACGGTATTCGGGCTGCCCTTGTTGCCGGTGGCCTTGCTGGTCTTGTGGGCTTTTTTGATTGTGGCCGTGGCTTGGCTGATGGAGCGGCACAGCGCCGCTGGCGGGGACGATTAGCCATGCTGTCACCGCTGCTGGTTCTGGGCGCTTCGTTTACCTACCTGCTGCTGCTGTTTGCGGTAGCCAGCTTTGGTGATTGGCGCGCCGCCCAAGGGCGCTCGATCATTGCCAACCCCTGGACTTATGCCTTGTCGCTGGCGGTCTACTGCACTGCCTGGACCTACTTTGGCAGTGTCGGTCGCGCCGCCTCGGGGGGGATCTGGTTTCTGCCAATTTATCTTGGGCCGACACTGGCCATGACGCTGGGCTGGCTGGTGTTGCGCAAGATGATCCGCATCGCCAAAACCTACCGCATCACCTCCATTGCCGACTTCATTGGCAGCCGTTATGGCAAGAGCCCGATGCTGGCCGGTCTGGTGACCTTGATTGCCGTGGTAGGCATCGTGCCCTACATCGCGTTGCAGCTCAAGGCGGTGTCTGCGGGCTATGGTTTGCTCACCGCCAATTCCCTGACTGAGTTGCCCGCGCAAGGGCACTGGACGCAGGACAGCACCTTTTACATGGCGCTGGCGCTGGCCGGCTTCACCATGGTGTTTGGTGCCCGGCACCTGGATTCGGCCGAACGCCATGAGGGGCTGGTGGCGGCGATTGCATTTGAGTCAGTTGTCAAGCTCATCGCGTTTCTGGCGGTTGGGCTTTTTGTGGTTTATGGCTTGTTCAACGGGCTGGCCGACATCTTTCAGCGCGCGCACGCGGTGCCGGACCTGGCCAAACTGTTGCGGCTGGAACAAGGGGGCAGTTTTGCCTGGACCCAATGGTTTGCCCTGACGCTGCTGTCGATGTTTTCGGTGATCTTTCTGCCGCGCCAGTTCCAGGTGATGGTGGTGGAAAACGTGCGTGAGAGCCATTTGCGTCGCGCGGTCTGGGTGTTTCCACTGTACCTGCTGGCCATCAATCTGTTTGTGTTGCCGATTGCCCTGGGTGGCTTGCTGTATTTCGGGCCAGGGCAAATGAATGCCGACAATTTTGTGTTGTCGCTGCCGCTGGCGGCTGGGCAACCGGCGCTGGCGCTGTTTGCCTTTATTGGCGGCCTGTCTGCGGCCACCGGCATGGTGATCGTGGAGACCATTGCGGTATCTACCATGGTCTGTAACGAGCTGGTGATGCCCTTGTTGCTGCGCACCCGCCACTTCAAGTCGGAGGCCGGGCATGATCTGACCCGCGTGCTGTTGCTCATTCGCCGTGCCGCTATTTTGGGGGTGCTGGTGCTGGGCTATGTGTATTTTCATCTGGCCGGTGAGGCCTACGCATTGGTCAGCATTGGGCTCATCAGCTTTGCGGCAGTGGCCCAGTTTGCCCCGGCGGTGCTGGGGGGCTTGTATTGGAAGGGCGCCACAAGCCGGGGCGCATTGGTGGGTTTGTTGGCCGGGTTTCTGATGTGGGCTTACACGCTGATGCTGCCCTCATTGGCCAAGTCGGGATGGCTGCCCGATGCCTTTTTGAGCCAGGGCCTGCTGGGCCTGGACTGGTTGCGGCCAGAGCGGCTGTTTGGTTTACAGGGACTCGACAATCTGACCCATTCCTTGTTCTGGAGTTTGCTGGTCAATATTGGCGCTTATGTGGGCTTGTCGCTGTGGCGTGCGCCCAATGGCCAGGAGGCCAGCCAGGCCCTGCTGTTTGTCGATGTGTTCGAGCGCACCAGCACGGCGCGGCCGGTGTTTTGGCGCGGCCGTGCCACCGTGCCGGACTTGTTGCGCCTCTGCGAGCGCTTCATGGGTCACGAGCGGGCGCAAGCGTTGTTTGGGGCCTACGCACGCCAGGTGGGTGCGAGCAATCTGGCTGCCATCACGCCAGATGCCCGACTGGTGCAGTTTGTCGAGACCCAGTTGTCGGGAGCGGTGGGTAGTGCGTCGGCGCGGGTGCTGGTGGCCAGCAGTGTCGAAGAAGAAACCCTGACGCCTGACGACGTGCTGCGTATCCTGGACGAAAGCTCGCAATTGCGCGCGCACTCGCTGGAGCTTGAGGAAAAATCCAGCTCGCTGGAGCGTGCCACCAGCGAGCTGCGCTCGGCCAATGAGCAGCTCAAGAGCCTGGATCGGCTCAAGGACGATTTCATGTCGTCGGTCACGCACGAGTTGCGCACGCCGCTCACCTCGATCCGGGCGCTGGCCGAGTTGATGCGCGACGACCCGGTCATGGAGGAAGCCCAGCGCAGCCAATTCATGGCCATCATCGTCAGCGAAACCGAGCGATTGTCCAGGCTGGTGAACCAGGTGCTGGACATGGCAAAAATAGAATCAGGCCATGCCGAATGGCACAACGCCGCAGTGGATTTGGGCGCGCTGGTGCAGCAGGCGGTGGTGACCACTTCCGAGTTGTTTCGGGAGCGCCAGAGCCAGGTCAGTGTCAGCTTGCCCGACATACCGCTGGTCTTGATGGCCGACCCCGACCGTCTGACCCAGGTACTGCTGAATTTGCTTTCCAATGCCGCCAAGTTTGTGCCGGTGCCCGGTGGTCGGGTTGATGTAAGTCTGAACAGCGACGATAGCGGCGTGACGGTAGCCGTGCGTGACAACGGCCCCGGCGTGACAGCAGAACAGCAGGCGCTGATTTTTGAGAAATTCCGCCAAGGCGGGGATGCTGCCAACCGGCCCCAGGGCACCGGTCTGGGTTTGCCGATCAGCCGCCAGATTGTGGAGCATTTTGGTGGCAGACTGTGGTTGGAGTCACACGCCGGGCAGGGCGCGGCGTTTTGCTTTTACCTGCCGTTCAAAATATAAAAGAGGAGACCGAGATGAGTCCAAAAATACTGGTGGCCGACGACGAGCCCAATATCGTGATTTCGCTGGAGTACTTGCTTAAGCGTGAAGGCTATACCGTGGTGATTGCGCGTGACGGCCAGGAGGCGGTGGACGCCATCCTCAGGGAGCAGCCCGACCTGGTGTTGCTCGATGTGATGATGCCCAAAAAGACCGGCTTTGAAGTCTGCCAGGAAATCCGCTCCATTGAGGCGGTGCAGGCCACCAAGATACTCATGCTGACCGCCAAGGGGCGTGACACCGATGTGGCCAAGGGGACGGCGCTGGGCGCCGACGCTTACATGACCAAACCGTTTGCCACCCGTGAATTGGTACAAAAGGTGGCCGAGATGCTGGGAAGCACCGCATGAACCGACTCAAGATGGACCGGCGCCTGCTGCTGGCCATTGCCATCATTGGCCTGGCCACGCTGATCTGGCTGCTGCTGACGATGGGTTTGATTGCCTCCACCCTGGAGCCCGAACAACGTGATTTGCTCGCAGATCAACTGGCGCCACGGTTTGTTCTGATCGGCCTGACCTGGGTCTTTGGTTTGGTGGTGATCGGCTCGACTTTGCGCTGGCTGTTCAGGCGCTATGCCAGTGCGCCAGGGCGACTGCTGGAGCAGACCCAGGTGTTGCTGGCGGCACCGCAAGCCGCCCCCATGAACCACCAGGGCACGACCGAGACCCAGGCGCTGGCGGAAGTGATTTTTCAACTGGCGAACCAGCGCGATACCTTGCGCGCCGATGTGGCAAGCCAGATCGAGCAGGCGAGCCTGAGTGTGCAACAGGAAAAAAACCGCCTGGCGGCGCTGATGTCCGAGCTGACCCAAAGCGTGGTGGTGTGCAATCTGGATGGCCGCATCATTTTGTACAACAACCG
>JAQSDS010000035.1 GCA_029946045.1 Rhodoferax sp. | reverse complement strand
ACAGACCCATTCGTAGCACGCGCCTATAACCCTAATGATCCAGAGCGACCCCGCTTTTGGTGAATCGTTACAGGAGAACCTTGATGAAAAAAAATACCAGTCGCTGGCTTGTGCTTGTGCCCGTCGCCGTGCTGATGCTGACGGTGGGGTGCAGCAGTTTGAAGACCCCGGCCACAGCCGACGTGGCAGTTTCCAATGCTGCCGTGGTCAGTGCGGCAGGTGCCGGTGGCGCCCAGTATGCGCCGCTCGAAATGACCGCCGCCCGGGAAAAACTGGCCCTGGCCAACAAAGCCATGTTGGCCAAGGACTACAAGCTGGCCATTGACATGGCCAACCAGGCGCAGGCCGACGCCAAACTGGCACAAAGCAAAGCCAGCTCGGTCAAGGCACAGGCCGCCGCCGACGTGCTGCAAGACGATATTCGCGTGCTGCGCGAAGAACTCGAACGTCCGCGCTAAACCTCTTTAACCCGACAGGAAACATCATGAAAAAAACCCAATTGGCCCCCATCGTTCTGGCTGTTGCCGCGCTCATGGCGGGCTGTAGCTCGGCGCCTAAAACCACCTCGCTGCTGGACCAGGCCCGCACCGACTATGAGCTCGCGCAGGGCAACCCCGACATTGCCAGCTATGCACCGCTGGAAATGAAACAGGCTACCCAGGCCATGGCGCAGGCCAACGTGGAGGCCAAAGAGCGCGGCAGCGACGACAAGATCAACAACCTGGCTTACCTGGCCAAACAAAAAATTGCCCTCACGCAGGAAGTGACAAAACGCAAAGTGGCCGAGGCCACCATTGCCAATGCCGGCAAGGAGCGTGACCAGCTGCGCCTGGACCAGCGCACCAACGAGGCCAATGCAGCCCGGCTGAGCGCCGAAAAGGCCACCCAAGCCGCCCAATTGGCGCAAAGCGATGCCGCCCAGGCCCAGCGCCAGGCCCAACAAGCCCAAGTGGACGCGGCCAATGCCCAGCGCCAGACGCAAGAGGCACAAGCCCGTGCCGCGCAATTGGAAGCCCAACTGGCCGACTTGGCCGCTAAAAAAACGGCACGCGGTCTGGTCATCACACTCGGTGACGTGCTGTTTGGCACCGACCTGTCACGCCTGACGGCCAACGGCATGCTCAGTGCGCAAAAGCTGGCCAAGGTGTTGCAGCAAAATCCGCAGCGCCATGTGCTGATTGAAGGCTTTGCCGACAGTACCGGTGCCGCAGACTACAACCAGGGCTTGTCGGAGCGCCGTGCCAGCGCGGTACGTACCGCCTTGCTTGAGCTGGGCGTGGCGCGTGAGCGTATTGACATGCGCGGTTACGGCGAATCTTTCCCCGTGGCCGCCAATGACAGCGCCGCCAGCCGCCAGCTCAACCGCCGTGTTGAGATTGTTCTCTCGGACGACAGCGGCAAGATTGTTGCGCGTTAACCCCCTTTTTTCAACTTCAGGAGCCATGACCATGACCGCTAAAAACGTCTACATCGAAACCATGAAAGCCCAACTCGACGAGCTCGATGCCAACATGAACAAACTTGAAACCAAAGCCAAGGAAGCCAAGGCTGATGCCCGCGATGCCTATCTGGCAGAAATGCGCAAGCTGCGGCACCAGTCCAAGCTGGCCAGTGCCAAGCTTGATGAACTCAAGGCAGCGAGTGAAGACAGCTGGAAAGCCATGACGACGGAAATGGATAAGGTGCGAGAAGCCTTTGTGCATTCCTTCAGCTACTTTAAATCACAGATTTAAGCGGCCTTCTGGAGCCAAAAAAATTGCCATCAACCCGGCGGCGGCGTTGCTGGCGCTGGCTTGCCCGCAACGCCTGGACTGCGTTGGAACCGGGCACGCCCATGAGCAACGCCCAGTAGCGTGGCAGCTCCAGGGACATGGTCAAGGTTTGTGTACCAGCAGACCGTCGATGACGTGCACCCTGTCGCCCGCTTTGAAGTCAGGCTCGGTGGCGTAGGTGACTGTTTGCAAGCTGCCACTTTGCATGCGCACGACCACCTCAAAGTGCCGGCTGCTGTTGCCAGCGCCCGCTTGGCTGACCAGCAAGGCGCCAACCAGGCCTGCGCCGGGGAGGCCGCCTTTGTTCTGTGCCTCAATCAGGTTTACTGACGAGACCGCACCGCAATCGCTGCAATATGGGCTTGCAGCTTGCGGCATCTGGGCCGCCGTCGGTGCAGGCACCAGGACAAGCGGCAACAGCACCGACGCGGTCAGCGCCAGTGCCAAAATCTTTTGATGAAGTTGCATGCTCAACGACAGGCCTTGTTGTGCGCGGTCAAGCGGCGTCCAAGCCCGCATTGACCTGCGCTGCAGGCCCACGCACAGCGCTTTACTTGGTCACTTCGTGGCCAATGACACCACCTACGGCGGCACCGGCGGCGGTGCCCAGCAGGCCGCCACCAATGATGTTGCCAGCGACCCCGCCAATCGCCGCACCAGTCGCAGTGCCTTTTTCCTGGTGTGTCATACCAGCACAGCCGCCCAGGCCCAGGGCAGCCAACAAAATCACAGCAGTAGAAATGCGTTGGGTAAAGTTCATGAGAATTCTCCATTGGGTTAGACATCGGATCGTGTGACACAGTACGTGCTGGCACGGATGAGCTTGCATTGTTGAATTCCAGCGGCCAGGGGTCTGTGCGCTTGCGTACACAAGCGAAATAGTTTTGGTGTCTGAATCGTGGGCCTATGTGCGCCAGCGCACACAGGTCGCCAGCCGACAGGCGTATGCTCCATGCTTGTCAATGAATGACCCTGTCAGGCAAAGCATGAGCACTTGGGCGTTCGATGCGTGTATAAGGTCCGTTGGTGCGCAGCGCAGCGCAGGCCACGCGAGCTTTTCTATTCATTTCACGTCTAGGCAGCCCTGCATCACGAGTACGCTAATTTGAAAATCATTCCCAAGACCTTGACCTGGCTGGCGCTTGCCTTGTTGCTGATGGCAAGCGGCATTGCATTCATGTTCTGGTCTTACCAGCAGATTTCGGACGCCGCCATCCAGCGCCAGCACACCCGCAATGTCCTCAGTCTGGCCAGCGATCTGCTCTCTGGCCTGAAAGACGCCGAAACCGGCCAGCGGGGCTATGCGTTGACAGGCAAGGAGACCTATCTGCAACCGTATCTGGCAGTACGTGATCAAGTCATTCCCAAGCTGAAAGCATTGCGTGATGAACTTGGCAATGCCGATGACAGAGACAGTCTGGACGTGCTGGCGCCTTTGATTGAATCCAAAATGGTTGAGCTTGCCAATGGGATCGCCCTGCGCCGCGCCGGTGACCTGAATGCCGTCCGTTTATTGATAGAGGGAGGCAAGGGCGAGCAGCTGATGGAGCAGATCCGCAGCGCCATAGACAGCTTTGTCCTGGCGCAAGCCACCGCCCGTTTGCACAATGAGGCAAGTTTTGACGCCGCCATGCGTCGTCTGCTCCTTATTTTGTTTGTGGTCGCCGCCCTGGCGTTGCTGTTCGCATTGAATTTCGCCTACTTGATTTACCAACGGTCGCAACAGCGGGTGAAGAGTCTGGTGCACCTTGAAACCCTGCATTTGCTGCAGGCGCAGGAAACCAGCAATACCCTGCTGGCACAGGCCATCCACCGCTTGCAAGAGAGTGAGCAGCGGCTCTGGGTCACGCTCAATTCGATTGGCGATGGCGTCATCACCACCGATGCCGCGGCGTGCATCACATTGCTCAATCCGGTGGCTGAAGCACTGACCGGCTGGACGCAGGCGCAGGCGCTTGGCAAGCCGGTGAACGAGGTGTTTCATATCGTCGGCAAGGACAGTCGTACGCTGGCCAAAATGCCGGTGGTCGATGTGTTGGCACATGGCACCGTTCAGGGCCTGGCCAACCACACGGTGTTGATTGGCCGCGATGCACGCGAATTTGACATTGCTGACAGTTGCGCTCCGATCCGTTCCTCTGAAGGTGCCGTGGTGGGCGCGGTCCTGGTGTTTCGCAATATCTCCGACGAATATGCCGTGCAACAGGCCCTGCGCGACAGTGCTGCGCTGGTGCAAACCATTCTCAATACGGTGGTCGATGGCCTGGTGACCATCCATGCCCACGGAGGCATCATCGAGACCGTGAATCCGGCCATCGAACACATGTTCGGCTACAGCGCGGCCGAGCTTGGCGGCAAACACCTGAGTTTGCTGATTCCTGAACTTGACCAGGATCACCACAATGGGTCGCTGGCGTACTATGGGGTCAGTGACGAGGACCGTGCCGTTGGCTTGGGTCGTGAGGTGATGGGTCGGCGCAAAAATGGCAGTGCTTTTCCACTGGAGATTGCCGTGAGCGAAATGACGCTGCGTGGTCAGCGTTACTTTACCGGCATTCTGCGCGACATCAGCACGCGCAAAGCAGCAGAAGAGGCACTGCGCAAGGCCGGCGCCCTGCAAAAGGCGATTTTTGACAGCGCCAATTTTTCCAGCATCGCCACCGATGCCAAGGGGGTGATCCAGATTTTCAATGTGGGCGCCGAGCGCATGCTGGGCTACACCGCCGCTGAAGTGATGAACCAGATCACACCGGCTGACATTTCTGATCCGCAAGAGGTCGTTGCCCGGGCCAAGTCCCTGAGCGTCGAGCTCGAGCGCAACATCAGCCCCGGTTTCGAGGCGCTGGTGTTCAAGGCATCACGCGGCATTGAAGACATTTACGAGCTCACCTATATCCGCAAAGACGGCAGCCGCTTCCCGGCGGTGGTGTCCGTCACTGCGCTGCGCGACGACCAGGAAAGCATCATTGGCTATCTGCTGATCGGCACCGACAACACGGCGCGCAAGCAGGTCGAAGCCGAGCGGGAACGGCTCGATATGGTGCTGCAGAACAAGAATGTCGAACTGGAGCGGGCTCGTCGCTTGGCCGACCATGCCAACCAGGCCAAGTCAGACTTTCTCTCCAACATGAGCCATGAGCTGCGCTCACCGCTCAATGCCATCCTGGGCTTTGCCCAGTTGCTGGAGTCAGCCACACCGCCGCCGTCCGAAACACAAGCCGCCAGCGTCGGACAAATTCTCACGGCCGGCTGGTACCTGCTGGAACTGATCAACGAAATTTTGGACCTGGCCCTGATCGAATCGGGGCGTCTGTCCTTGTCGCTGGAACCTACTTCGCTGCAGGACGTGCTGCAGGATTGCCAGGCCATGATCACACCACAAGCCCAGCAAAAAGGTATTCGGATCAAGTTTCCTCCTGTGACGGGTGATTGTTTTGTTATCGCCGACCGCACCCGACTCAAGCAGGTGCTGGTGAATCTGCTCTCCAACGCCATCAAATACAACCGCCCAGGCGGTCATGCCGAGGTGAGTTATGCGCTTCATTCTGCGGGGCACCTGCGTATCAGTGTGCGAGACAGTGGTGAAGGACTGTCGGCACTGAAAATATCGCAATTGTTCCAGCCTTTCAACCGGCTGGGGCAGGAGTCGGGGGCCGAGGAGGGCACAGGTATTGGTTTGGTGGTGAGTCGCCGTCTGGTGGAACTGATGGAAGGTGAAATTGGTGTGACCAGCACGGTGGGTGTGGGCAGTGTCTTCTGGTTCGAACTCAAGGCCTCGCATGCGCCCCAGTTGGTGCTGGATCACCTGCCGCAGCTTGCCGAGTCTGCTGAGCTGGCACTGCCAGCTGAATCGGTGCGCACGCTGCTCTACGTAGAAGACAACCAGGCCAACATGGCGCTGGTGGAGCAGCTCATTGCGCGCCGCCCGGATATGCGCTTGCTTGGGGCGCAAGATGCCATGCGCGGCATTGCCATGGCGCGCGCGCACCAGCCCGACCTGATCCTGATGGACATCAACCTGCCCGGCATCAGCGGCATGCAGGCGCTGGCCATTTTGCAGGAAGACGCTGTCACACGGCATATTCCAGTGCTGGCGCTGAGCGCCAACGCCATGCCGCGTGACATTGAAAAAGGCATGGAGGCCGGGTTCTTCCGCTACCTCACCAAGCCGATCCGGGTCAAGGAGTTCATGGCAGCACTCGACGAAGGCCTGGCACTGGCCGTTGCCCGCGCGCCCTGAGCGCTCAGGCTAGCGAGAAGCCGGTACTACACTGCCGACTATTGATTAACCAGGCCACCCGGCCTGACACCGGAGCATCTGATGGCCACGCGCCCCAAAGTCATAGCGAAGAAGCCAGACGCTGACCCGATCCTGCCGCCATCCTTTCCCATCGTTGGTATCGGGGCTTCGGCCGGCGGCCTGGCGGCCATTGAAGCATTTTTTTCGGGGATGCCGCCTGGGGCTGACCCCGGCATGGCTTTTGTGCTGGTGCAGCACCTCGATCCGGACCACAAGAGCCTGCTGACTGAGCTGATCCAGCGGCGCACCCGCATGAAGGTGTCCGAGGTGGTGGACGGCGTGGCGGTGCAGGCCAACTGCGTCTATATCATTCCGCCCAACCGCGACATGGCTTTCTTGAACGGCACGCTGCAATTGCTGGAGCCCGCCGCCCCGCGCGGCCACCGCATGCCGATTGATTTTTTGTTTCGCTCGCTGGCGTTGGACCAGCATGAGCGCGCCATCGGCATCGTGCTTTCGGGCACCGGCAGCGACGGCACGCTGGGTGTGCGCGCCATCAAGGGCGAGGGTGGCATGGTGATGGTGCAGGCCCCGGCCTCGAGCGAGTTCGATGGCATGCCGCAAAGCGCGCTGGCCACTGGCCTGGTTGACTTTGAACTGCCCCCGGCTGAAATGGCGGCCCAACCCATGGCTTACACGGCGCATGCTTTTTCCCGGCCGCCGCATGACCTCAAGGCCGCTGAACCGCTCAGAGAGAACGCCCTGAAAAAAATATTTGTTCTGCTGCGCACCCAGACCGGACACGACTTCTCCCAGTACAAGCCCAGCACCCTCTACCGCCGCATCGAGCGGCGCATGGCGGTGCACCAAATTGAGGGTATGGAGGCTTACGTCAAATACTTGCAGCAAACCCCGGTCGAAGTGCAAGCGCTGTTCAATGACATGCTGATCGGCGTGACCAACTTTTTCCGCGACCCCGACGCCTTTGCCGCGTTGGAGGCGCAAGTGGTCCCAAGGCTGTTCGAGGGCAAACCGGTGGGCGCTGCCGTGCGCGTCTGGTGCACGGGTTGCTCCACCGGCGAAGAGGCGTATTCGCTGGCCATCTTGTTGCAGGAACGGCTCGAGTTTCTCAAGGCCAGCTACAAGGTACAGGTGTTTGCCACCGACATCGACAGCCGTGCCATTGCGGTGGCCCGCACCGGTCTTTACCCAGTGGGTATTGCCGATGATGTTTCTCCCGAGCGGCTGGCCCGGTTTTTTACGCTCGAGTCCGACGGTAGCGCCTACCGTGTTCATAAGGGGATTCGCGACCTGCTGGTGTTTTCGGAGCATGACATCATCAAGGACCCGCCGTTTTCCAAGCTCGACCTCATCAGTTGCCGCAACCTGCTGATCTATCTGGGTGCCGAACTGCAACGCAAGCTGATCTCGCTGTTCCATTACGCGCTGCAACCCGGTGCTTATTTGTTTCTGGGCAGCTCGGAGACTGCCGGAGAAAAGGGTGAGCTGTTTGCCGTGCTTGACCGCAAGGCCAAGATTCATCAGCGCAAGGAAGACTTTCAGGGTGCGCAACGCGCCGCGCTGGGCCGGTTTTTGCCGCCGCTGGTTGAGAAAGCGCTGGCCCAGTCGGCTGGCAAAGCCGTCCTGCCGCCGACCCACTCGCTGCGCGAGCTGACGGAGCAAACCCTTCTGCAGCACGTGGCTACGGTGGCGGCACTGGTCAACGGTAGCGGCGACATTCTTTACCTGCATGGGCGCACTGGCATGTACCTGGAACCGGCGCCGGGCGTGGCCGGCATTTACAACATTCTGAAAATGGCGCGAGAGGGTTTGCGCCGTGACCTCACCGTCACGCTGCACAAGGCGGCCACCAGCCGCAGCACGGTGCACGCGCAGGGTGTGCGCGTCAGGACCAACGGCCACTTCACGCTGGTGAACCTGACGGTTTGCCCGGTGCTGGGCGGC